>CAMAVF010000001.1 GCA_945861445.1 Planctomicrobium piriforme
GGGGATCGGGAACCTCGGCCAAATAAGCCAACAGGCTCCCGGCGCGAGCCGGTAACATGAATAACCCTCCTTGAAAGCCAACTTGTCCTCCACAAACTCACTCTATTCTATCCAACGCAGTCAACCCCTACTTGGCGATAGCCCTGGGATCTGGGCCACCTCGCTTACGCAAAGTTCACAGCGACGCTAATCTATAGTGTCCGCTGCAGCACGGCTGCTTGTCAGAAGTTTCGATCGGCAACTCACAGCATCCAATCTGCGAAGATCCTGGAATCAGTTCGACGGAGTGAATTGCATCTCGCGGTTCGTACATGGAAAAAGTCACACACAGAAATTCGGACACCCGCACGATGAGTCCCGACTGGAACGTATTCTTGGAATTGATCGCTCCCTGTCAGCGCATCATCCTCACCAGTCATGTCCGTCCCGATGCCGACGCCATTGGCTCGGAGATCGGTTTGTGTGGTTTTCTGGAGCAGATTGGCAAGACGGTCCGCATCGTCAATCCTTCCGCGACTCCCAAGAAGCTTGCCTTTCTCGACCCCACCAGCCGCATTCAGCATTTCCAGGCCAGCAGCGATGAGGCCATCATTCTGGACACCGATGCCCACATCATTGTGGACACCAGCGCCTGGGGACAACTCGCGGATGTCGGCAAGACGTTCAAGAAGTCGACTGCCGTCAAGATCGTGATTGACCATCACGTCAGCTCCGATGAGATGGGAGCGACTGTCTTCAAGGATGTGAAGGCCGAAGCGAGTGGGACGCTGATCTATCGCCTGGGCCAGGCAATGGGATCCAAGCTGGATGTCAATCTGGCGACCGCCCTGTTCGCGGCGATCGCGACCGATACCGGCTGGTTCCGATTCTCGTCAACGACCAGCGAGACCTACGAAATCGCCAGTGCGCTGATGGCTGCCGGTGTGCGCCCGGCATTGCTTCACGAACAGCTTTATCAAAACTACAGCCTGGGTCGGCTGAAGTTGATCTCACGGCTGCTCAGTCGAGTCGAGATCGCATGTGACGGCAGGCTGGCTCATACGTATGTCTTGGTCAGCGACTACGGTGAAACGGTGTCTGAACCGGCTGACACCGAGGATCTCGTCAATGAATGCCTGGGGATCAAGGGCGTCCAGGGGGCCGTGATCTTCGTTGAGCAGGCCAACCATACCATCAAAGCCAGCTTCCGTAGCCGTTCGGCATTGGATGTGGCCGCGGTCGCCGAACAATTCAAAGGAGGCGGCCACAAACAAGCCGCCGGAGCCGTCCTGCCCGGACCGATTGCCGAAGCCCGCGCGATCGTGACTCAGGCGTTGACCAAGGCGATCTGCGATCTAGAGCCGGCATAAATACCGTGGGATAGGCTTTCAGCCTGTCATTCGTAGGTGAATACGACAGACTGGAAGTCTATCCCACGGTAGAACAATTCCGCCGGTTAAATCATTGCGCAGGAGCGATTAGGAAGTAGCCGCACTCGCCAGAGTGCGGGCGATCAACAGAACAGCCCGCGTTCTGGCGAACGCGGCTACAGTTTCTTCTGCACTCCCACTTAGGTTTTTCGAGCACTGGCGGTCGTGTAGGAAGGCGTCACGGCACCGGGCGTTGAATTGGATTTGGGTTCGACTTCCGGCCGCTCTTTGGCCTGCTTTGTCGCCTTGGTTACCAATTCTTGGGCCGCCTTCAACTGTGACATCGAGAAGATCGGCACTTGCGAGGAATAAACACCCGGAAGCGTGTACTTCTTGATGCTGGCGAGATCATTCCAACTCAGCTTGTCAGTCTGATGCCACGCTGCGGCTTGGGCAACGGTGCGATCCATGCCGCCACGTCCGAAGATTCGGACAGTCTCCTGCAGCACCTGATCTTGGGAATAGGTTTCGATCGGAACCGGCTTGTAGGTCATCCGCGGCGACGGATCGGGTTTGCCATAGTTCAGGCACACTGACTTGAACGGAACCTGAGCCACTCGTTCGGGTGGGATCGAAAAAAAATTGTTTCCGATGCCTTGCGGGATGTTATTCCCGTTGTTGTTGCCGTTATTGCTCTGTTGTCCGAATCCGCTTCCCAGACTTTGAGCCCCTCCTTGCTGGCCCCCACCCGAGACATTCGAGAGGCCGCTGTTGCCGTTCACACCATTGCTATTGCCACCGTTCTGATTGTTGTTGAAGAAACCTTGCTTCAACACCTGGACCATGGCGACGGCTTCGGGAAGATTGACGGTCAGGGGCTTCCCTGACAGATTCTCGAAGTAGACATTGCCACCTTCGGAATCATGCGCCACGATCCGCACGGACAAAGCTCCCGCATCAATGGCGGCGAACAGTTCCATTTTTGCGGCGGTGGGATCGTATTTCAGTATTCGCATCGGCGATTTGCCGGCACCCACCAATTGAGTGACGCAAATCATGGCCAGACACGCGACCAATAGACCGGCACGGCGTGCCCCTGCCCTTCTCACAAATTGCGAGATCATCTGTCCGCTCTCTTTCTGCCTATTCAAGTCCAGTGGAATATCCGCTGGCAGTCAGACCACGGAACGATCAGGTTGTGTGGGAACACCGGGCCTCGCGTGGTGGGCGAGTCTGCAGGAATGTCAGCTTGCCGGTGTTTGCCTAGTTTACCAGGAAGCGGAGATAAGTTGCAAGAAGTCTCTGATGTAGCCTTAAAATAAAGCACAGGCATCTTATTGAATGCGGTTAGGGCAGATGCCGTGGAATGTGACGTCTTACCCGACTCTGGGCTCGAAACTTCAAGGCAGGCAGGTAGGAGTGTCCATCTTACGTGTGGATGCATAAAACATGCCTGTCCTTTTATGTATGGAATGTGTCCTTTTATGGAATGCTATGCCTGTCCGGGGGCGCACATCGAGTTGGTGGTTTCCCAAGTTCTTGCTGATGCTCCATTTGTGGTGATCTGAGATTCCTGAAGGTGTGGAATACCTGGGAGTTTGAGCGGCAGACTCTTTTTGCGAGTGGCGTAGTGGCGGTGGCGGATCAAAGAATCGAAGGGATCAATCCTCGTCTGTGACACGCTTCTCTCGCGATTCCGAACCGGATATTCTCTATTGGCTTACGTATTTTCGCGGGTGACGAAAGTCGCCCGGCGCGACCAATAAGGATCGAAGTGATGCGATTGTCAGGTCAGTATTCCAGGGTGCTTGTTGCAGTAATCTGGGTCGGCTGCGGTGTCGGCCCTGCGTGGGCTCAGCGCGACTTGAAGGATATCCCGAATCCCGACCCGGAACTCGAACGCAAGTCGTTCATTATGGCTGACGGGTTTGAGGTCAACCTGTTTGCGGCCGACCCGCTGATCGCCAAACCGATCCAGATGAATTTCGATGCGCGGGGCCGGTTGTGGATTGCCAGCAGTTCGATCTATCCCCAGATCCAGCCAGGCCAGGCGGCGAATGACCGCATCCTCGTGATTGAAGACAAGGACAACGACGGCGTCGCCGACAAGACCGAGGTGTTTGTTGAAGGGTTGCTGATTCCGACCGGAGTTGAACCGGGTGATGGCGGTGCCTATGTCGCTAACAGCACCGAACTGGTGCATTTCAAGGATACCGACGGGGACGGCAAGGCCGACGATCGGCGCGTGATGCTGTCTGGTTTTGGAACCGAAGACACGCACCACATTCTGCATACGCTCCGCTGGGGCATGGACGGGCAGCTCTATTTCAATCAGTCGATTTACATTCACAGCCACATCGAAACCCCGCACGGCGTGCGACGTTTGAATGGCGGCGGCATCTGGCAGTTTCGCCCCGAAACCATGGAACTTTCCGTGTTCATGCGCGGGCTGGTCAACACGTGGGGGCATCAACAAGACGCCTGGGGGCAATCGTTCGCCACCGACGGGGCTGGCGGCGAAGGGATCAACTATGTCTTTCCTGGTGTCTCGTTCGTCACCGCTGTGGGCGTCCCGCGTGTCATGAAGGGATTGAATCCCGGTAGTCCCAAGCACTGTGGGATGGAAATTGTTGGCGGACCGCATCTGCCCGACGACTGGCAGGGAAACATCATCACGAACGACTTCCGCGGTCATCGCGTCAATCGTTTCGTGCTCAGCGACGATGGTTCGGGCTATGCCGCCCGGCTGGAAACCGACTTGATCAAGAGCTCGCACGTCGCGTTTCGTCCGATCGATGTGAAGATGGGTCCCGACGGAGCCATCTATATTGCCGATTGGTACAACCCCATTATCCAACACGGTGAAGTCGATTTCCGCGACCCGCGTCGCGACCTCACCCGCGGCCGCATCTGGCGTGTCACCGCCAAGGGCCGGCCGTTAACTCCCAAGCCCCAGCTGGTGGACGCGGAGACCAAAGATCTGCTGGCCGCGCTGGCCGCACCAGATCAATTCACACGGCATCATGCCAAACGACAACTCAAAGAACGGGGCAGCGTGGTCGTGCCGCAACTGGCTGCGTGGGTGAAGCAACTTGATCCCAAGGACCCGCAATTCGAACATCTGCGGCTGGAAGGACTGTGGTCATTTCAATCACTGGATGTGGTCGAACCGGATCTCTTGAATGCAGTCTTGAATTCTGCCGACCCCAAGGCCCGAGCTGCCGCTGTGCGGATCGTCCCGCAGTGGGGAACTCGATTGCACAACCCTGTTGAATTGCTGGCGACCCGCGTGGTGGATGAACATCCCCGCGTGCGGTTGGAAGCCGTCCGTGCGTTGGCCACGTTCCCGTCAATCCAGTCGATCGAACTGGCGATGCTGGCCTTGGATCGGCCCGTCGACAAGAATATTGATTATGCCCTCTGGCTGACTGCCCGCGATCTGCAGGCGGTCTGGCTGCCCAAGCTGCAGGCCGGGGAACTCGATTTTGGAGGCAACGGCCGCCACCTGACTTTCGTGCTGCAAGCGGCCGGTTCGCCTGCCGTGGTGAAACCGCTGCTGGCCTCGTTGCAGCAGGGGCAAATCCCCGCTGACCGCGAAGCTGCCATCTTGAAACTGGTGGCTGCCCTGGGGGATCCGGAAGATCTTGGCAAACTGTTTGCCCTGGCTCTCGACAAGAAATCGGTCGCTCATCTGGCACTGCTGGAGTCCGCCGCACGACTGCGGAACCTGAAGCCGGCAGTTGATCTGGGACAGATTGGCGAGTTGTTGGATCTTCCGGAAGAAGGTGTGCGGGCCAGTGCCGCGCGGCTCGCTGGGTTGTGGAAGGTGGAAGGCACGCGCGAGAAACTGTTGAGCTTGTTCACCAGCACGGACGACGCCTTGCCGAAATCCGTTCGGCTCGCGGCATCTGAAGGACTGGTCGCCTTGGGAGGTGACGCCAGTCAGCAGACCTTTACAGCATTCACCACACAGGAGCACCCTGCAGATCTGCGAATCCATGCCGTTGCCGCCCTGGCCGTTTTGGATACGCCGGCTGCAGCAAAGCTGGCGGTCGGTGTGTTGACTGAAACGGCGGGCATGTCTGATCCATCTCCCTTGTTCAACGCGTTTCTCGAGCAGAAAGGAGGCCCGGCATTGCTGGCCGCTGCTCTGGAAGGCAAGGAGTTGAAAGCCGACGTTGCGAAGTTGGGCATCCGGGCCATTCGCAATTCGATTCGCGAAGAGCCCGCGCTGACCGAGGCTCTATCGAAGGCGGGCAGCGTCAAGACCGGGGCCCAGACTTTGACTCCCGAAGAAATGGCAAGACTGGTGGCGGACGTTACCCAGCAAGGTGACGCGGCACGCGGGGAAGCATTGTTCCGTCGTCAGGATCTGGGCTGCTTGCGTTGCCACGCGATCGGCGGTGCCGGAGCTCAGATTGGCCCCGACCTGGTGAGTATCGGTGCCAGTGCCCAAATCGATTACATCGTCGATTCGCTGCTGAATCCGAACAAGCAGATCAAGGAAGGCTACCATTCGTTGGTCGTGGTCAATGTTCAGGGCAAGATCTTCACAGGGATCAAAGTCACCCAGACGGACCGCGATCTGATCTTGCGAAATGCACTTGGTGAAGAGATCCCCATCCCACTCGACACCATCGATGAACAAGCCAACGGCGGTTCGTTGATGCCCGTCGGATTGATCGATCCGTTGACGCGTGGCGAGCTGTTGGACGTCGTGCGATTCTTGTCCGAACTGGGCAAGGTTGGCCCTTATTCCATTGGCAAGGCACGCATCGTCCGCCGCTGGCAAACGCTGGCTCTCGACCCCGCGCAGACCACCGTGCTCAAAGGGAAATCGGTGGAGGAACTCGTACAGAATCCCCAACTGCGATGGTCGACAGTTTACGCGACGGTTGCCGGATTGCTGCCGCTCAGCGACCTCAAGGAATTGACACCCGGATCGACTCCCGTCAGCCTGGTACGAGCCGATCTGGATGTCACGACACCGGGTGCCATTCAACTGCAGATCAACTCCATCGACGGCCTGCAATTGTGGTGGGACGGCAAGCCGGTCGCACCTGCCGCGAAGGTGAAGCTAGACCTGACCCCCGGCCCGCATCAACTGACTGTCGCGATCGACCGCGGCCAACGCCAGCAGCCCCTGCGAATCGAATTGCTGGACGTGGAAGGCTCTGCCGCGCAGGTGCAAATCCTGAATGGCAAATGATTACTCGGCTGATTGAAATCAACACGTAATTCCCATGCATTCGGATGGGACGCATGGGACTTATGGGACCTGCAAACTACTTCGCCGCCAGCTTGGCAGCGATGGTGGCGATATGTTTGCCTTGTGCCCGTGCCACGGCCAGTTCATTTTCACTCGGCTGGCGTTCGCCCTTCTGGCCGGCGATAGTGGATGCACCATAGGGGGTGCCACCGCTGGCGGCATCCATGTAGGACAGTTCCTTGACGCTGTACGGCACGCCGCCGATCACCATGCCCATGTGAAAGAAGAACGTCGACATACTCAGCAGCGTCGTCTCCTGGCCGCCATGCTGACTGCCCGTGGATGTAAACGAACTGCCGACCTTGCCAATCAACGCGCCTGACGCAAACAGCCCGCCCGTCGCGTCTTGAAAGGCTCGCAGTTGAGCCGTCGCCTGCCCGTAACGAGTCGGCGATCCGAAAATAATCGCATCGGCCTCGGGTAAACGCTTGGTGTCGGCGATGGGGATATGGGCGAACGCCTTCTTGGCGTCAGTCGCCCCCATTTTCGCGAGTACCTCAGCGGGCAATGTTTCGGGAACCTGCAGCACTTCAACTTCGGCCCCGGGAACTTCGCGAGCACCCGCTGCAATGGCTTCCGCCAACTGATAAACGTGCCCGTACAAGCTGTAAAAGATGACCTGAACCTTAACACCCATGGCAGTGATCCTTGATCAAAATGGTGAGGGCCCGCTGCAAGGCTGCTAATTCTAACTCTGCGATCCTTTCTAAAGTAGCCTTCAGCATGGCGTGCAAATTCTGGCGTCTCGGCGCGAGTCATGATAAATTGAAGAGGACGACAGCGGTCGTCGGTCGTCGTTTCCAATCTTCTCAACGTCTACGACTCTCTGATGCTTGTTATTGATCCCTCCCCCCATCGGCCGATCTCCAGGGACAACTGGCTTGAGAAGCACGGAGTCTGGTTGGTTGTCGTGGCAGCGACAATTGCTTCGTTGAGTTACTACTGGTGGTTACGTTCAACCCCGCCAACGTTACGGTTACAGCCAATCGCCAATCAGTCGGTGCAGGTCGGCCAGCCGTTAACGATTCAATTGGTCTTGATGTGGAGTTCTCAAGACGGCATCCCCCTGGAATATGGCATCATTTCAGGACCCGCGGCGGCGACGATCGACTCCGGAAAAGGGACCTGGAAATGGACTCCCGACGCAACCTCCGCCGGGCGAACCGTTCGCGTCAAGCTCGCAGTTCGAGGCGTCGAAAAACGAACGCCCCAGGCCACGTGCGAATTCTCCGTCGCCATAGGTAAGGTGATTCCACAACCCGTTACCAAACAGTCCGTCGAATCTGACGACACGCTGCACTTGTCTGATTCAGAATCGCTAGAGACGCCCAGCTTTGTGTCACCGGCAGAGACTATCCCTGCGGTGAGCAGCATCAAATTGGCTCCAAACATCAAGCCCGTCGTGGCGGGATCGCCGCGTGCTGAGGGCGGGAATCTGGAGTTGATCGAAGGTCTGGCCAAGCTGTATCGCGCCGGAATGCTCTGCGATCCAGCGCAATATCCCAACCTGCGTCGACTGGTGGCGGCTCGGTTTGAGCAGCAGCATGCGGCGGAACTCAAGGCGGCCTTCCAAGGCTCGGGAGGTGAACTAGAACGCTGGCTGGGACAGCATACCGCGCTGCGAGATGAACTTTATCTGGCCTTCGAACCGGGCGATGACATTGTCGCGGCGTTGAAGATTATTGAGCGGCTACATCTGCGGTCATTTCAACGGTTGACGGCCAATTTTGAACTCGCCATTGCGACGGCCGTCACTTGGGATCGTGAGGCTGGTGTCTATGATTATTCGGTCCATCAACGACGCAGTCACGCCACGGTTTCGCGGGAGAAACCCTGTGATGGGGTGATGAATTTCGAGTATTACAGCGATCCAGAATTCGCAGGTCGGGCGCGGATTCGCAAGCTGCCCTGGGAATTCCTGAAGCATGTCGTCAATCATCGCACACCGTTGGAAGAACGGGCCTGGGTGCAGCGCACCTATCACGATCCACGCCGGCCCATCGGTCAATCTTATGAAGACGTCGCCTACGATCACCAGATGATCAAGTCGGGCGAATCGACTTCCAATCTGGCACCGCGACCCTACACCCTGGCCAACCTGAAGGACCGCGGCGGCATTTGTGTGATGCAGGCGGACTACGCGACGCGAGTCGCCAAATGCCTGGGGATTCCCGCCGCTTATGTGGAAGGCCGGGCGCGAACGGGGGGCAATCATGCCTGGGTGATGTGGACCGGATTGCAGGGGGCGACGTCTGCCGGGCTGGCATTTTCCCTGGAATCCCACGGCCGTTTCTTTCTGGATCGCTACTACGTCGGCGAACTGTTGGAACCGCAAACGGGTCGCATGATCACCGACCGGGAACTGGAATTGCGGTTGCAAGGAGTGGGACTAAACCCCCTCGCCTACCGGCATGCCGAACTGATCTTGCAAGCTTGGCCGGCCCTGAGATCCCATTTGCAACTGACGGTGGAGCAGGAATTGGACGTCCTGGAAGCGGTCATTGACCTCAGTCCGGGGAACCAGACGGTCTGGCGGGCCGTTGCGCAACTGGCAAAGTCGGGTCGCGTGACTGTGGAACTCAATCCACGGCTGGACGGATTGCGAGACCGTTGTCTCAAGACCTTCGCGAACTGCCCCGACTTCGTCTGCCAGATCATCGACGACCTGCTGGCCTATGAACCTGATCTGTCCCGACGCTTGCCGACCTACGACAAGCTGCTTCAGTTGTGGGCGAGTACCGCGCGCCCCGATCTGACGTGTCAACTACGATGGCAATTGACGGATCAATTGACCGCCGACAAGCAATATCTGGCAGCCCTGGGTGGCCTGGCCCAAACGATCAAACGCTTCCCGGATGAAGGTCGGCAGATCCCGCGGTTGCTCGACAAATACGAACAGGTTGCGCAGCACGTGGAGGACGGACAGGCGAAAACGCTGAAGCTGTACCAGGAGCTGATGCCACTGATCCCGCGCCGACGCCAAAGCCAGACCAGCCCGTTCTACCTGGAAATGCTGGCCCGAGCCGCGCAACGCTTTCGTCAGGCAGGCGACCTGAAACCCGCCGCAGCCTATGCGGAACAACTGCAGAAGCTGCAAGCCAAGTGACTGTGCAGCAACGTGCTGGCTGGCATAAAAAAATATAATTCCCATCGCAGTTGATGGGAATTATTGGAAGCATGGGAATTATGAAAAAAGCAGGATCGCGCAGGTTGATTGGCCTGCGCGATCCGTGGTTTTACTTTGCGGTTGCCGTCACACCGGGCCAGTCATCGGTGCGGAATGGCGTGACTGGCAAACCCTCTTTGCTGTAGAGATTGCAGACCGGGTTATCAGCCCAGGCATAACGGACTGCGACCGGATCTTTAATCGCGTCGCTCCAAACTTCAATCTTATTGCCGTCAATCAACTTGGCCTGCGCGGTGACAAATTTCTTGTCTTCCCCGGCAATGGCGAACCCTTGCAACTGGTGCACGTCAAACGGAGCCAGTCCGCCGCCCAAATGGTCCAGCGTGACAATGATCTTGTTGCCCTGCTTCTCCATCGACTGATACAACGGGCTCTGATGAGCGATGGGCAACTTATAAACATCCGACAGGGCCCACCGAGCCAGTCGCTTGGCCACGTCCTGCTTGTTCTTGGGATGAATGTCTTTCCCTTCTCCCAAGTCGATGATTACGGCTTCGCCCGTATTCTTCAGTTTCGTCATCGTCATCGTCTGAGCCTCGCGTAATTCAGCCCAGGCGCTGACCGTCGGTTCTGGTTGTTCGGCCAGGAAATCGGCCAGTTGGACCCAGTAGAAGGGAAATTCACCCTGCTGCCATTCGTCGCGCCAGCTTTTGATCATCAAGGGGAACAGATCGCGATATTGATACGCGCGGCCTGCATTGGATTCTCCCTGATACCAGATGGCTCCGCGGATTCCGTAACCGACGGTGGGTTTCAACGCCCCGTTGTAAATGTTGGCGGGACGGTGATTGCCTTTCATCCGTCCTTCGGGATTCGGCGGCATCGGGGGTGCGGGCAGGTTCTTGTCTTTGGCTTCCTTGGCCGCAATTTCCCACTTGGCATATTTGTCCTTGTATTCTTCAATCGCCATGGGCAGATTCTCTTCTTCCGCCTTCCAGCGAGCCAGCAATTCGTCGTACTTGCCCTCTTTCGCGAGGAGGTCACGATTGATCCAGGCTTCACATGCTGAGCCGCCCCAGGCGTTGTTGATCAGCCCCACGGGGACATCCAGAGTCTGGTGCAATTGCCGACCGAAGAAGTAGCCGACGGCGGAAAAATTATCGACCGTGTCGGGCGTGCAAGCGGTCCAGGCCCCCTTGAAATCGGTCTGGACTTCCTGCGTGCCGACATTTGGCACGGTAATCAACCGAATCTTCGGGAACTTGGCAGTCAGCCGTTCGAGATCAGGATCGTTGGCCCGATTGACCGACCACTGCATGTTCGATTGGCCCGAGCAAATCCAAACTTCACCGACGAGAACATCGTCAAACGTGAGAGTATTCTTGCCCTGGATGGTCAGCGTATAGGGACCTCCGACAGCCAACGGTTCCAACTCCACCTGCCACCGGCCACCGGCACCCGGCTTTGCCGTCAGCTTCTGCTTGTCGATGGAAACCGTGACCTCTTCGCCATCTGCGGCCCATCCCCAAACCCGGTTCTTCTGCCCCTGCTGCAGCACCATGTGCGATCCAAAAATCGCCGGTGTTTTGACATCCGCCCGGACCGGGCTGCCACTCATTAGGGTTAAGGCCAGGCAACTCAGCGTCGCCATGATCCACTGGGATCCGCTCATGCGTCTCATGTTGAATACTCCCTCAGCGTTGAAGAATTCCGATTGTGCGTCGTTCCACTTACGAGCACGAATGTACGAAATCCAATGCGAGGAGTACACCGTATGAGCGAGAACCAGACCCGCGCGGCAGTGAATGCTTTACGTCCCTTGGCTCCCTTTAGTCCTTTTTTTCCTTTTCCATAAAGTGCAGATTAGTCATTAGTCATTCATCCACACCGTTGTGACAGAACAAGTCCCTCCTGATATCATCTCTGCTTGTGTTCCCGCCCCCAAGTCATCGCAGTTCGAGTGGAAAAACTCTGATGTCGGATATTTCGGCTCCGTCCCCGCGGCGCGTGTATTGCGCCGGACCTCTGTTTAATCAGTCCGAACGGGCGGAGATGACGGACATTGCAGAGCGTTTGTGTGCCGCGGGGTACGAAGTTTACCTGCCACATCGCGATGGCATGGAGTTTCGCCACGTGCTCGACGAACTGATCGCACGGGGTTGGCCGGCGGTGACGGCGGGCCAGTTTCTCCATGCGGCGATCTTTGCTCTGGACGTCTATCAACTGGTGGCCGAATGCGGCAGCATGGTCTGGAATATGAACGGCCGTGTCCCGGATGAAGGGGCGGTGTCCGAAGCCGCGATGGCCTGGATGCTGGGGAAGCCGCTGGTTGCCTATAAAGATGACTTCCGCTCGATGATCACCGGCCGCGACAATCCACTGCTGGCGGGATTGGTGGATTTCGACTTGCTGGTCGACAAAGCACACGTGACCGTGGCACTCGAACGGGCGATCGACAACTGTCATAGTTCCCCGTTAGGTCTATCGATCCTGCCGCCGTCGGTGCAACGCGCGGTCGGGCAGGGCAGCCTGTTGTGGACGGCCATGCAGGAACAGTCGGCTCAGGGGGATAATTTCATTCTGGCGGATGTTGTCGCGGAATTGTTTGCGCCCCCGATTACACGTTAGAGCAGGGAAAGGCAGGTCGAAACATGCGGAACATTCAGATCGCGGTCTTGGCCGGAGATGGCATTGGTCCCGAAGTGACGCGTGAAGCCGTGCGAGCGGTCGAAGCGGTCTTGCCCCGAGTCAAGGCGTCAGTGACGTGGACCTATTTCCCGTGGGGCACCGATTACTACTTTCAGCATGCGCGGATGGCACCGGCCGATTATCTCGATCAACTGGCCAAGTTTGATGCCATCCTGCTGGGAGCGGTCGGGCATCCCAAAGTTCAGGACCACATCACCCTGAATGGGCTGTTGCTGCCGATCCGGCGGAAGTTTGATCAATATGTCTGCCTGCGACCTTCGTACTTGTACGAAGGGGTCCAAAGCCCATTGCGCGACAAGCCCGCAGGGTCGATCGATCTCGTTGTGTTCCGGGAGAATACCGAAGGTGAGTACGTCAATTCGGGGGGCCGGATCTACCAGACCTTTCCAGAAGAAGTGGCCCTGCAGACGGCCGTCTTCACGCGACGTGGCTGTGAGCGAATCATCCGGGCGGCGTTTGAAATGGCGGTTCAGCGCCCGAGGAAGAAGGTGGCCTCGATCACCAAGAGCAACGC
The DNA here is from genome assembly GCA_945861445.1 of Planctomicrobium piriforme. GTDB lineage: Bacteria > Planctomycetota > Planctomycetia > Planctomycetales > Planctomycetaceae > JAKFVC01. Next base: position 12,969 of record CAMAVF010000001.1, read on the forward strand.
CCAGGGCTATGGAATGGTGCTGTGGGACGAGTGTTTCACGCGCATCGCCCAGGAGTTTCCCGGGATCGAAACAGAGTCGTTGCTGATTGACCGCGCCGTAATGGAATTCATCCGGCGGCCGGAATCATTTGATGTCGTCGTGGCCAGTAATCTATTCGGCGATATCCTGACCGACCTGGGGGCGATCGTCGTCGGCAGCATGGGTTTGGCGGCCAGCGGCAATATCGACCCGACTCGCCGACATCCCAGCATGTTCGAACCGGTCCACGGCTCGGCCCCGGACATCGCGGGCAAGGGGATCGCGAATCCGTTGGCGGCCATTCTGTCCGCCGCGATGATGTTGGAACATCTGCACTTCGAAGTTGCCGCGCAAGCCCTGCATCAGGCCGTGGCCGAATTATTGAAAAGCGGCGGCCCACGCACGCCCGATCTGGGGGGCAAGTCACGCTGCGACGAAGTCGGAAATGCGATCCTCGAACTGTTGAAGACGTAGTTGTCGGTTGCCGGTTCTCAGTTGTCAGTAAAGACGATCTGCTCCGTAGATCTCTGACAACTGACAACTGAGTCTGGACATGCTGTCGCTAGACCGATACGTTTAATAGTGAGCGGTGTTTCATTTCAGAGACGTCGAATTCTCCGACGTCGCACGATTTCGATGCGATTTGTTGGTTTCTTTCTGGGTTGGATGGGTGAGCGAGAGCTGACGCTGTCCGCCCGGGCTTCGTTTTGGAATACCGCTCAGTGTTCTTAAATGGAATAAACGCAGCGACTTAAGGAAATACGCATGAGTTCCAATGATTTGAATCGCCGCGACTTTCATCGATTGTCGATGGCTGCGATGGGTGGCGTGATGGCGGGCAGCCTGGCGGGCTGTGAAAACAAGCCGTTGCCTCAACCGGCTGCTCCTCCATCGGCGCCGACCGCGGCTACTCCCGGGGCGACGCCTCCCGCGGTGGCTGCGACTGGGGAAGTTTCGGCGCCCGAATGGCATCTCTGCCGTGGTTTGAATGAGTGTAAAGGGCAGGGGGGCGGGGAATCTAAAGGCAAGAATAACTGTGCGGGACTCGGCGAATGTGCCACAGTCAAGGAGCATGGTTGCGGCGGCGAGAATGAATGCAAGGGACAAGGGGGCTGCGGTGCCAATGCAGCGGACAACGAATGTAAAGGCAAGGGGGGGTGCCACATTCCGTTGATGGATGAGCCTTGGGAAAAGGTCCGCAAACGACTCGCAGACAAAATGAAGACTGCCGGTCAGAAGCTCGGCGATGCACCGCCGAAGAAGAAATCCAAGTGAGAAGCCCTAACAAAACCGGTTGTGGGAAGTTCAGGACCGCGATATTTCACGCGGTCCTGAACTGACGCAGAGGTTTTGTGAGAGTTTATAAGACTCAGAAGTCGGTCGGATTAGGGAGATATTGGCATGGCTCGCAGACGCTTGACGTCGCTTCCCGAGGGGTTGTGGTTGAAGCTCGCTGAGCTGGAAGTCTACGTGCGCCAACTTGATATAGTCCGTGGCGTGGGCTGGACCCTGGCCATTGCCGCGATCTCGCTGGGATTGGGTTTGCTGGCAGATATCGCACTGGAATTGCCGCTGGTGATGCGGGTTGGAATGCTGGCCTCGGCGGGGCTGGTGACGCTGGCGACGGCCTATGGGAAGATCTGGCGGCCGTGGCGGCGACAGCGTTCTGTCCTGGACCTGGCGGCTGTCGTCGAACGCGCGAATCCGGAACTCAACGAATGTCTGGTTTCGTGCATCGAGTTGTACGACACGACGATCCCTGAGAGCGAACGGGGGTCGGCCCTGATGCGCGAGTTGGCCGCGAAGCAGGCGCTGCACAACGTCTCGCCGCTGGATTTTTGTGCCGCCGTCTCGCCCCATGCGGCACATCGCATGGCGTTTGGCGGCTTGCTGGCCTGGACCCTGCTGCTGGTTCCGCTGCTGCTGCCGTCCAACTATCGCCTGCTGATGACACGTTTTTTCACCCCCTGGCAGAACCTCGATCGAGTCACCTCGTTCTGGTTTGAAGTCGAGCGTGGTGATCGAGTCGTCGTCCGGGGCAGCGATGTGATTCTGACGGCACATCCGAAAGGGATCATCACTGACTTACCGGCTACCGCCGAGTTGAAGTGGGTAAATGATCAAGGAGAATCGGACTCGCGCCGCGTCGACTACGATGCCGTGACCGGCGTGTATGCGACGACCATTCCGCACGTGATGCACGGTTTTCAGTATCACCTGTCGGGTGCCGGCAACCGCTCGCGAACGTATCAGATTCAAGTAGTCGAAGCACCCGCGGTCACGGGATTGAAGGTGGAGATTCAGCCGCCCGCCTATACCGGGCAGCCCGCAAAGTTGCTGGATGGAGCAGCCGGCGAAATCACGGTGCTGGAACGCAGTCGACTCCATTGGCAGTTGACTTTCAACAAGCCATTGCAGGCGGCCGAGTGGCAATGGCAGCCTGATCCAGTCGTAGAGTCCAAGTCTGGCGAACCCGCTACCGAACCGGTAGACGATGCGGCCAAGGTTCCTGCAGAACCGACCGATCCTCCGGCAATTCCCTTCAAGCTGGCGGCTGACCGGTTGTCGGCGACGTGGGAATCGGTCCCTGAGGAAGGTGGGATGTTTCGATTAGTCGTCCGCGACGAACATGGGCTGACCAACGAAACCGACGGTGCCCGGCACTTGATCGTCACGCCGGATGTCGCCCCGACGTTGACCGTGGAAGGCCGCCACGACTCGGAAGTGGCCCAGGCCAGTGATGTCGTCCCCATTCAGGTCGACGCCACGGATGATGTGGGGGTCGGAGCATTGGAATTACACTATGAGATCGATGCCACTCGCAAAGGCATTCTGAAGTGCGAACCGGTTAAATTGGGGAAAACGCAGGTTCAGCATCAATTTGATCTTCACCTGACCGACTTGCAGGTACGGAACGGTGAGGTCGTCAGCTACCGCGTCCGGGCGGCGGATGAACGGCCCGTTCCGGGGCCGAATGAGACCTGGTCGGATCAGCGAATGATTAAGATTGATGCGAAAGCCAAGCCGCCTGGTTCTCAGCAATTGGCGCTCGACCAGCAACAAATGCAGCAGTTTCTGAAGCAATTGCACGGCGATGTGACAGTTCAAGAGAAGCAGGCGCAGGAATTGCAAAAGCAGTCGACGCAGGTGGCGAAAGACGATCCAGCGGATGCCCGCGAATTGCAACGCTCGATCGAGCAGGCGGCGGACCAGCAGGCGAAGCTGCAGGCGCGATTGGAACAACTGGCCGCGGCCTTCGAGAACCATCCCCTGTTTGCGAACCTGGCCCAACAGGCTCAACAATTGGCCGCGGCCGAATTTTCTCAGGCCCAGGCGGACCTGAAGGCTGCTGAGCAGGCGGAAAAAACCGAACGGACTGAGAAGCTGCAGGCAGCTCAGGAACAACTGGCCAAGGCCGACGAGCAGTTGGATGTATTGGAACAGCGGTTCGACAAGTTGGCGAAGCTGGAACAAGATCTCCTCGAGCTGAACCGCCTGGCCGCCAATGCCGATCAGTTGGCACAGCGACTCAAAGCCCTGGACCAAAAACAACGCGAGCCGGTGCCTCTCCAGGAAACCGAACAGCAACGTGAGAACCGTGAACAGTTGCAAAAGGCCGAAGAGAATCAACTCGTCGCGCAGCAGAAGGAACTGACGAACAAGGCGGCGGAACTCTTGCAAAAACAGCCGGAATTGCAGCAAGCTGCCCGGCAGAATCATTTGCAACAACTGGCCCAGTTGACGGAACGGGCCGAGCAACTGGCGCAGCCGCAGCAGGTCTTGGCGAACGAATTGCAAGCTGCGGCCGAGAAGAGCGCCCGTAGCAATGAGGACCTGGCCGAGCGTCAGGCTGAGTTGCAGAAACAGATTGAAAAACTGAACGAGCAAGTGGCCGAGAAGCGTCCGCCCGGCGTGCAGCCAATCGATCCGGCAGAACTCGAAAAGGCATTGGCAGAGTTGAAGGCTGGAAACTTGGGAGCCGCAGAGAAGGAAGAGGAACGGCTGGCCAAGCAACTCGAAGAGTTGGAAAAGAAGCTGCAGGCTGCCAATCAGTCGAATGCCGAACAAGCGCAGAAGCTGGCCGACCAACAGGCCGCAGCGGCGAAGGCGGCTCAGGACGCGGCCCAGGAACAAACGGCCCCGGCCAAAGAGCAACAGGACGCGGCGGCTGAAGAGCTTGCTGAGGCTAAGGAGGAACTGCGAAAACTGCAGCCCGAGCAGGCAGAAAAAGAAAAGCAGGCGGCCGAAGCAGCAGTCGCCGAAGCGGCCGACAAACAGCAGGAATTGGCCGACAAATCCACCAAGCCCGATCCGGAATCGAAGGCCACGCCGGAGGAAAAAGAAGAGGAACTGCAGCGGTTGTTAAAAGAAAACGCTGAAGCCCAGCAAGCCGCCGCCGAGTCGCTGCAGAAGCTGGCCGATCAGTTGCAGACACCCCCTACGGAGAAGGCTGGGACTGAAGGGACTAATGAGGGCGACAAGGCAAAACTGGATTCACCAGAAGCGCCGGCCAAGCCCGCAGCACCTACTGAGAAAACTGAGAAACGGGATGATCCCGGAAAACCTGACGCCAACAATGGTCCGGCGGAAAAGCCAACAGGTAAGTCAGAAGATCCGCCGAAGGCCGCCGGTGAAAAATCTCCCGCACAGAAATCGCCGACTTCAACGAAACCGGAGGGTGCCAATCCCGCGGGGGCAGAAACGCGTCCCAAATCATCAGCCCAACAGGCTGCCGAGCTGGCACAAGCGGCCCGCGCTTTGCAGCAGGAATTGGCTCAGGCCCAGCAAGCTCAGGACGTGTCGCAGTCGGCGGAAAAACAGAAACAGTTGGCAGATACGCTTCGTCGCTTGAACGAGGAAATTCAGAAGACTGCTGAGCGGATGCAACCGTCTTCCGCGGCGAACGAACCGGTGCCAAAAGGTGATCAGCGTCCTCTACCCGAATCGTCAAAGTCACCGAGCGACCCATCCAGTCAGGCAGCTCAAAACAAGCTGGCCCAGGCCGCAATGGAGGCAGGACAACGGGAGCTCCAACAGGGGAACATTGAAAAATCTGCCGCTGCTGGCCAACAAGCCGCCGAGGCATTGCAACAGTTGGCTCAAGCAGCAAAACAATCGGCTGAGCCGAACGGCCAACCCCCGTCGAAAGCGGCTCCCTCGGGGCAGCGTCCGATGCCGTCGGACGGTCAGAAACCGGCGACTTCTGAACAGAATTCCGCCGAAGGAGCCGTGCCTCCAGAGACGGCTCGTCAAGTCGCAGAAGCGGTTCAGCAATTGCAAGAGGCGCTGTCACCGCCGCGAGTTGGCGAGCCCGCTCGATCAAATGATCCTCAGCCGGCCGCGGAGAGCGAGACGGGTTCGAAGTCCCCCAGTTCTCAGAACCCGCAACCAGCATCAGGCGGTGAGTCCAAGAGTTCTCCGATGACTGCCGCGCAACCCGGTGAGCCCCAGCCGGGGGAATCGAAGTCAGGCGAGCCTAAGTCAGGCGAATCGAAATCTGGGGAGTCCAAGGGAGGGGAGTCGAAATCAGGCACATCCCCATCGGGTGAGCCTAAGTCAGGTGCAGCGCAACCGGGCGAGTCGAAACCGGGCTCGTCATCGGAAGCGGCATCGCCCAAATCGGGTGGCGTGCCGATGCCGGGTACTTCGCCGCCGCAATCCCCGCAGTCCTCGGCATCGAAGACTCCCAGCACCCAGCCGTCACCCAATCCCCTGCAATCGGCCGCCCAGCGCTTGCAAAGTGCCGCAGAGGCATTGCGAAAGGCCAGTTCCGATTGTCAGTGTTCGAAGCCGGGTGCTGGGAACGGTGGTTCTGGTAAGGGTTCGCCAGGTGGAAAATCAGGAACTGGCGTGGCGTCCAACGGTTCGCCTCAATCGGGTCAGCCCGGTCCCGGTGATCCGAGCGGTAAGGGTCGAGGTGTTCCGGGTGAAGCCAATCCGGGCAACGGAAAACCGGGTTCCAACGGGGACACCGAAGTCGATACCGGGAATCTGGCACGGTTGAAGAAGCGCCTGGCGGGACGGAAATGGGGTGAGCTTCCCGGCACCCTGCAAACGGAAATTTTGCAGGCAGCACAAAAGAAGCCAAACAGTGAATATGGCGAATTGATCCGCCAGTATTTCAAAGAGATCGCCAAGACCCAACCGGCGACGACGGCCCCGTAACAATTCGTCGTGGGATGGGTCTCCGACCCGTCCGTGTCGTTAACAATCGACTTCGCATAGAACCTGACAGCCGTCGCCGTTGGCTCCGGGTTAAACGATACAGGGACAGTTCGGCTCGTTTAACCGGGAGCCAGCGGCGACCGATACTCACTTTGTTTCGCGACTCGTCCAAAAGAGACAAGGAACCACCATGTCACCCCGCTCTCAATCCTCGCTGGCGCTGGGGACGTTGTGTGCGGGGTTGTGGCTGGCGGGTCAGGTGCTGGCGTTTCAACCTCCGCCCGCTGGCATGCCGCTGGCCGAGCAGATACCGGGGCGGCGGCAGTTGATCGATCAGGCGATTGTGCGGGCACTTGATTTCCTGGCCAATCAGCAACAGCCCAGCGGTGCCTGGCACAGCGATCAGATTGGTTCCTCGCCCGCTTGCACGTCGCTGGCCATCATGGCGTTTCTTGCGGCCGGACATGTTCCGGGCGAGGGGCCCTACGCCGTGCAGATCGAACGGGGCGTCCGCTGGGTCCTCGATCAACAAGCCCCCAACGGACTGTTCGCGGACAACGGAGTCCACGGTCCGATGTACACCCACGGCATTTGCTCGCTGATGCTGGCCGAAATCCTGGGGATGACCCCGCAGGACACCGCGGTTCCCGTTCGGAAGGCTCTCGAACGGGCGATCGAACTCATCCTGATTGCTCAGGATGTGCGCAAGGATCCTCAACACAGCGGTGGCTGGCGTTATGGGCCCACGAGTACGGACAGCGATCTGAGTGCGACAGGCTGGCAACTGCTGGCATTACGCGCGGCGAAGAACGTGGGCTGCGACATCCCCGCCGACTGCATTGATCGGGCGGTCGCCTACGTGAAGAAATGTGCCGTCCCGGGGAATGAAGGGTTCGGATATCAGCCCTCGGTCGGCACCACGCCCGTACGTGCGGGAACCGGAATCCTGTGCCTGGAAATCTGCGGCGAACACCACTCGGCCGAGGCGTTGGGAGCCGCCAACTACCTGGTGCGGCGTCCGCTGATGAGCCGCGATTCGTTCTTTTATTACGGTGTCTACTATTGCACGGTGGGGATGTTTCAGATCGGGGGACAACACTGGGAAGTGCTGCGGGACCACATGGAACCCCTGATCCTGAGCCTGCAACTACCCGACGGCAGATGGGAACCCCAACAGAACGAAGAAAATCGTGCCGGGATGATCTATTCCACCAGCATGGCGGTACTGGCACTGTCGGTGGAATATCAATACTTGCCGATTTACCAGCGGTAAATGAACCGTTTCACTTAGGTCCTTACAGCGTTTCCAAGTTTGGTGTAGCGGAATCTCGTAAGAGTTCCGCCGATTGCCGACAGATCTTGTCAGTCCCGGAACATCGGAATCGCTGGGGAAGTCATCAGAATTCTCACGAATTCTGCGACATCACACCCGTCACGCCTGGGCCGCGTACTTTTCTGCGTATTCCAGGACCCACTGGTCGATCGTCTGGATCATGACCGGGACGTCGATGTCTGGTAATCGCTGGTACTGATTGCGGCTGAAGATTTCCTTGTTGCGGATTGAACCCTTGCCTGCCAATTCCACAATATGGGCACTGGTAAAGGGTTTGATGACCAGTAACAGCTTGCTGTAGAAGCGGCTGTAGTAGGTCTTCGGTTGCGTTTTTCCGCCCCCGAGACCCAAATCGTCACGCGACATTTCCGCGCCCCAACCCTCTTCTCCAACGACCGAACGGCATTCGAATCCTGGGAAGTGATCGGCCAATTGCCGCAGGCATTGTTCGATGTGATCGGAAAGCTGAATCCGCAAATCTCCGTGCAGTTTGCGCAGCTCATCCTCATTCATGGCCCGCGAGACGCGAGCCTGATCGTTCACATCGCTTACCTTTTGGCCCCGTTCAATGGCCTGCTGCAACCGCTTCTTGAAATCCATGCACCTATTTTGCCGCCGCGTGAGGGCCTTTGCAATGCTCTGACGGACTGTGACGTGACCGTAGATGTCGCTTCCCGTGATGCGTGTCGGTAGAATGCACTGTCCCGATGCGGGATTCCGGTCCGGGGCGATGTTGCGGAATGTTGTTTGTAAAGAATGGTTCTGTTTCGATGAGTGTCTCTGGTTCGAACCCGTTAGCCGCGGCGCTGACCCCTGACGATGATCTTGCGCTCCAAGGCGTACTCGGGTACTTGAATTTTGCCAGTGGCAAGCCTGATCCCAAGTTTCAGGGATATCTCAATCAGTTACATGCGCGGTTGGGAGTCGGTCACTGGAAGGAACTGGCGGCCGTCCTGCGCAACGCGTTGCAGCGGTTCGTCGGCACGAGCGCGGTGTTTTCCAACATCGAGCAGGCGACGCAGGTCTTGAACCTGGTGTTTGATGAAGTCGCTCCGGCGTATCGTAAGTTCCACGCCGATTTGCTGTTCCAACTGAGCGACGGCGACTACGAAGTCCCGTTTTTCCTCGCCCGGCTCTGCGAAGCCACGTTGGCTCAAGGCGGACCGTGGGACGAAACCGAACGCATCGTACAGGGTGCCCTGACGCAGTTGAACGATTTCATCGGGCACCGCCCGGTGGCCATGCTGGAAAATGGGCAGGCGATGCAGCCTTACCGGCACGAACGCTTCCGGCCGATCCCCATCTACCTGGCCGGAGTCGGAGTGGCGGTTGGTCCCTATCAGGAGATCCTCGAACGAGTCATCCGTCATCTCAAGGAAACCCCGTCAGCGGTTCTCGAAGATGCCCATTTTCACATGGAGCAGCTCGATGAGATTGCGCTCGATCCCCGGGCCTACGATCATCAGCATCCCGTCTTCAAACGCACGAACTACATGTTCGGCGAATGGGATCCGCATCAGATCGACAACAAGGGGCGTTACCGGCGGTTTGTGCTGCGGTCGGTCGTGCTGGGGGCGTTGCTTGACTGGATGCGAATCGTCGACAAGCTGCCGCCGGATGAAGTGATTTACGAAGCGGCTGCCGTGTTGTGCGGCACGATGCTGATGGCCTCGACCATCAGTGGTTCCGGCCCGCACACCTACGATTCGACCGTCAGCCTGGGGACGTTGTTGTCCAAGGTCGCCCGGCAACGCGATGCCTTCTATGCACGCTTGCTGGAAACCGTGACGGGCAAGCATGCCGATCGGTTGAAGAAGGAATCGCATCAGGCCAAGCAGCCCTTCGGCAAAGTCCGCCAGCATTTGAATCTGTTCGTGGCGAACAACGGTTCCAAGCAAGTGCAGTATGGGCATCTGTCGTACCTGTTTGCGCGGATGGGCTTTCCCGATGCGGCTCGCGAACAGGCGTTGATGATCCCGGCGAATGCGGCCCGGTTCGAATGCGAACTCGAATGGCGACTGACGTCGGCTCATCTGCTGCTCGACCGGGGCGACATTGTGGCCGCGGCGGGCTTGCTGCCGGAAATTGAGGACTGGCTGCACCGCGGCATCGATTGCGGAGCCTTGGCCGATCCGTGGAATATCCTGGGCTTTCAGGGGAATTTCCCCCTCTTTCATGCTCGTGAAGATACGGTCGTCGATCCGCGCATTGAAAAGATGCTGTATCTGATTGACCAGATTCTGGTGTTGGATGCCCGCGTCGTCAGCGAAGCCGCCGCCGACGGACAACGCATCCTGCGCGAAAAGCTGTCTTACAACTGCCGGAAATTTGCCGAGTGGTGGGACCAGTTCGCCAGTTCGACGGTGTCAGGGCTGCCCGAGGTGAAGGCGCTCGAAAGCTTCGAGTCGGCGAACCAGGTGGCCGATGCGCTGGCGGAATGGCACGCGGCCGGTGAGGCCGCCGGAGACATTTCCTTCTGGCGGCAACACGTTCACAAGTTCGAAACAGCCAAGGCCTACGCGTTGGTTCTCGATGTACTACTCAGCAAGCAGGACACAGTGGCGGCGATGGCGTTGTTGATCCAATGGCTCAGCCAGGCCGATCTCGTGGGCTTGGAGTCGGGATCGTACTCGTTCCACAACCTGATTTTCCGCTGGCTGCGGTTGCTGTTGCGGATCGATCCCAAGAATGTGGCCGTGGGGACTCAGCCCGATCAGGCGGCCGAAAACCTGCAGCGGTTCCAGAAGGCCTGGCCGATCATTGTCCGGCTGTTCGATTACATGGAAGCCAATGCCGGGGATTACTGGTCGGTGCCGACGCTCGAAATCGTGCTGCCTCGCATGCAACGTCCCGACGAGGACGAGCGACCGCGGGACGACGATGAGGATGATGACGACGAACTGTTCGACGCCGCCTATGAAAACGTGGTCTTCCGCGACAGTGCGAAGGATGGCCATGAAGGCAGTACGATGGACACCGGGCGGTCCTCCTTCGACACCGATCTCGACACGCTGGCCCAGCGGTTGGACGGCCGGCTGAAGTTTCAGGTGACCTTGTCCCGGCTGTGGCAGATTGCTTCCGCGACTTATGCCACGGTGAAGATCCAGGCCTCGAAGACCGGTCAAATGGACTCGGCCGCCGTGCTGGCCCCGGAAATGGTCGATTCCCTGCGCAGTTGGTACACCCGCTCACAAGAAGTGCAGCTCGAGTTACAACGATTGATGCAGGAAGTCTGGAAGCTGGACCTGGTCAAGCCGAGCGGCGATCACGATTCGCTGGTGGAATACGACCGCCAATTGCAGCTGAAGTTCAACCTGATGAGCGGTATCATCTTCACGCACGTCGGTTGTCACGAAGCCACGTGGCATCTGGCCAGTTGCCTGCCCGAGCAGACGCCGACCGAAGGTCTGGCTGAATGGGAACCGCTGACGATCACGATCTATCGCTCGATCTTGCGAGGGGAACCGGCTGCGGTCCGCGAACAATTGCCCCACCTCGTGCAGAAGCTGTCGCATATCCCGCTGCTGTATGTCCCGCTAGATCAGGGAGGCGATCCCGAGCGAATCCTGCGAACTCGCACATTGCAGACGGTGATTCGTTCGTTGCTGGATCACCTGCCGCGACTAGGACTGTTCCGCGAAAGCTGGCAGTTGCTGAAGACGGCCCAGAAGATGGAACGCTACTCACCCCCCGCGGGGACGGTCATCACGGAATTCGACCGTTTGTTCCATGCGGCCTTCAATGCCGCACTGGAAGGGCTAATGCAGCACGCGCGGCACTGGCCCGCCGAGCAACTGGCCGACAACCAACTGGTCAGCGTCGTCAGCGGGTTGACCGAGTATTACCACGCGTTGTGGATCGAGCACAGCGACACGATGCGACTGTCGACATTGGAAGCCTTTGAAGATCCCTCCAACTGGAAGGAGATCAAAGAGTTCATCAAAAAGTACGGCTCGGAATTCTTCCACGCCCAGATGCTGACCTTCGGCAACCTGCGGGCCATTCTGCACAACGGGGTCAGCGAGTTCCTCGAGTATCTGTCTCAAAACGACGATCCCTTGAAGCCGAACAAACTGCTGGCCGATCTGGATTCCGGCAAGATCGCGATTGATGAAGCGGTGTTCTTCCTGGAGCTCATCTTCCGGGCGACCGTCGAAAAATACGATCGCTTCCTGGAATACAACACGACCACGACACAGTCCGATTACGGCGAGCAGTTCTTCAGCCTGCTGGATTTCCTGCGGTTGGAAGCGCAGTACGAACGCCATGCATGGGACTGCAGCCCGTTGGTCGCTGCGCACGAAGTGTTGATCCGCGAAGGCCGAGCCAGCGAAGCCTCCATGTGGCGCGGGCTGTTCGAGATGCGGACGACCGAAATTGCCAAGGAACTGCTGCAGGACTTGAAGAAACTCGAAAAGCAATACGGCATGCGGTTGCCCGGCATCACCGATCTGTTGAACGAAAAATTCGTCAAGCCGCTGGCGTTGGACGAGTTGCTGGCATTGGTCCCCGAAGCGATGAAAGATGCCCGTGACCGTCGCCGCCCGTCGGAGAGTTTCAATAAGCTTCTGAAACTGGTGCAGAACTATTTGGATACGTCGACCGGATCTGGGTTGGAGATCCCCCCGTGGTTGCGAGACTTGGAAGACGAAATCGCGGCCTTCGATCATCACGGCGATCCCCCCGAAGACAACAACGATTTCCGGCTGACGGTGCCGCTGGTGCCGATTCCCCTGGAAGAACTCGATCGCCAGTTTGAGATCTGGGAAACGCCGATCAAGAAGCCGCGGAAGAAGAAGTCGTAACCGCCATGCATATTCGCGACGGATTCCTGACTCCCGATGTGTGTCTCGGCACCGGCCTGTTGGCCGTAGGGGCGTTGGCCTGGAGTGTCCGGCAGTTGAGGAACTCGCTGGCCGATCGCACGGTGCCACTGACCGGGATGACGGCGTCGCTGATTTTTGCCGGTCAAATGGTCAATTTCGCATTGCCGCCGCTGCCCGTTTCGGGACATTTACTGGGGGGAGTACTGGCCGCCGCACTGCTGGGTCCGTGGGCGGGATGCATCGCCATTTCGCTGGTGCTGTTCATCCAACTGGCTCTGTTCTATGACGGTGGCTGGACCGTGTTGGGGGCGAATATCGTCAACATGGGCATCGTCGGGACGTGGGGCGGATATGCGATTTACACGGCCCTCAGAAACCTGCTGGGGACTGCGCGGCGAGGCACACTGATCGCAGCGTTCGTCGCGTCGTGGCTGAGTGTCCTCGCGGCAGCGACGGTGTTTTGCGTGGAGTTCTGGGTCTCGCATCGTGGGACGGGATACGAGTTCTCGCAAGTCTTCGGCTGGATGGTCTTCCTGCACTGCCTGATCGGCATTGGTGAGGGGTTGATCACGGCGATGGTGCTGGGGTTCGTCCTCGTGCAACGGCCCGATCTGCTGGCACCCCGGACGGCCACGCCGACGGTCCTGTCAGGTGTCGGCCGGTTCGCGTTTGCGGGCATCATTGCAGCGCTAGGCGTCGCGTCGTTCCTGGCACCGTTTGCATCGGAATACGCCGATGGTCTGGAAGCGGCGGCAAAACGGACCGGATTTTTTGACCTCGGACGGGTAACGAAGGTGCTGATTCTGGACGAATACCAGATTCCCGCGCTACAAAACTACCCCAGCCTGAGTACGGCGGTTGCCGGGATCATCGGCACGCTGGTCGTGCTGGCGGCGGCGTGGGGATTCAGCGCCCTGGTGAAGCGATCCGGAACCGCTACATCGTCGAAAGGGTAAGGGACGCGACGCATCAATCAGCGACGTTGTGCGGGCGGCCCAACCTGCTCTACGGCCTGGGAAGCCCGTCCTATATCTCGACGGTGATTGATGCCCCGAACCAACGACGTGATCCAACATGCCTGCTGAATTGGTACGAGTGACGACCGAGGATCAACTCTGGCTGGAGGGTGCGTTGTATCGGCCTCATGCATCGGTCCCGGCAGCATCGCCCATCGATGCCTGCCTGTTGGTGCATGGGACCGGCAGCAACTTCTACGCTCCAGGAGTTCTCGAAGCGTTTGCAGATCAGGCGACGGCCGTTGGCGTCGCAGCATTACGGATCAACACTCGAGGCCACGACGGAATCAGTTCGATCCCCGGTCCAAAACGATCCATTCGCGGCGGGGCCACCTACGAGCACGTCGCCGACTGCATTTTCGATCTGCATGCGGGAATCGAGTTCTTGTTGTCCCAGGGTTATACCCGGTTGGCGCTGGTCGGACACAGCATGGGGGGCGTGAAGTCAGCTTATACGCTCGCCCATCGCAATCACCCTGCCGTTCGAGCCTTGGTGATGATCTCATCCCCGCGATTCAATCATGCCTGGTTCATGGCCCATCCCACGGCGAATGACTTTCGGGACGCGTACCAGCGGGCACAAATCGCCGTGCAGGAAGGACGTCCGAACGAACTGATCCCGATGACGCAACCCATGCCGTTCCTCGCCACGGCCGCCGGGATCCTCGACAAGTACGGCCCCGAGGGCCATTACGATTGGACTCACTTGCTGCCCCGAGTCGAGTGCCCGGTGTTGTACATCCTGGGCACCGAATCACCCCGCCAGTCGATTGGTTTCGATGGCGTTCCCGCCGTGATGGCAGAACTCGCCCGAGAAAACATCAACCTGCACCTGTCGCTCGTCGAGGACGCGAACATCAACTACACCGGCCAACACTTGGTCCCGTTTGAACGGACGTGGGCCTGGTTGCAGGCAGGTCATCAGGGACCGAACCCTGACGACCGGTGAATAACCAGAAGGATCACGTCGGGTTCAATACGAATCAAGGGACTCAAAGAACCAACAGGACGTAAGAATTTGCAACACCCGCTACGGCGCTTCCGGCTTCCGTCCGATGAAGATGTAATACGGCACACGGGAAAACGGCACGTAGGGAATCCGTGCCCGGTGTTCGCTGACCTTCACTGGAATAAAGTGCCGGTGCAGATAGGGCAGGTGATCGGGGGACGGAAACACGTTGTCGAACCGGAACCAGTTCGGCCAGAATGTCGACGTCAGCCACGAATGCTTGGCGCGCCCGGTATCGGGATATTTTCTGGACACGTAAAAATCAACCACGCCGATCAAGCCCCCCGGTTTGAGCATCTTGTAAGCCTGGTCAATCGCGGCGAACCAGTCGGGGATCATCGTCAGTGAATACGAAAAAGTGACGAGGTCGACCGGTTGCGACGGCGTCCATGTGGTGGCATCCGTTTCCACCGTGCTGACGTTGGTCCACCCACGGGCCTTAATCCGTTCCTGGGCCACTTTGAGCAGCGAACTCGACAGGTCAACCAACTGCAGTTGCTCGAACTTGGCGATCCGATCTCCCAGGAATTCCAGGTTGGCCCCCGTGCCGCCCCCCATGTCGACCGCTCGGTCCCCGTCTTTCACCGGCAACGCTTCCCACATATCGCGCCGACCCTGCAGCAGTCGCAGGCGGAAGTCGTCGTAGCCTTCCGCCTGTTTACCGTAAAAACTCTCCAGACGCTCGGAATGTGTCTTACCGCGGATCGGACTGACGGCCATGTGCCAGAGAATCTTTAGATCCGAGGTAAACGACATGCGGACATTCCTTGATAACTGACTTTGTTTGCTTGAGATGCCCTAACAAAACCAGTTGTGGGAAGTACAGAACCGCGATATTTCATGCGGTTCTGTACTGACGCAGAGGTTTTGTTAGAGCTTATCACGACGATGGTCCTCGCAGCAGAATTCTTACGCATTCGGCGTCAGATAGGTAGTGAATCACCCCGACAGAATCCACGCGGTGCGTAGGTTTGCACATCTGGGGAAGCTGCGATAACCTTGCGTCGGGAATGACGAATGTCTAATGACTAATGTCTAAAATGGATTCGTGGTGACGTCGGATGACGGTCTAGCCATTAGGATTTGGATATGAGTCGTTCTTTCGACATTTGTCATTTGCCCTAACCACCCTGCCTCGCACAACACACGCAATTATCAGGAAAACATGTCACAGACACCTCGATTGTTGGAAGGGCAGGTTGCCCTGGTCACTGGCGCTGGCCGTGGCTTGGGACGCGCGTTCGCCGAATGCCTCGCCGCATTGGGCTGCAAGATCGGCGTGCATGGGATGCGGGAAGCAGGGCCGTCCGAATTTGGTGAAGGGACGACGCTGACCGAAACGGCTGCCGAAATCGCCAAGGAATTCGGCGTCAAAACCATCCGCGTACTCGGTGACCTGACCGTCAGCGACCAGGTCGAACGGGTCGTGCAGACGGTCACTCAGGAACTGGGTCCCATCGAGATCCTCGTCCACAGCGCGGGCGGCGACATCGCCGCTGCCGGGGGCAAGCCCAATCCGAACGATGCGGTCATGATCAAGGAAGTCGACATCCGCAGCGTCATGGACCGCAACGTCTTGAGCACCATTCTGACCTGCCAACATGTCGCCCGCGGCATGATGGAACGGAAGAGTGGCCGCATTATCACGATCGGGTCGATCTCGGCCTTCTTCGGCCACGAGAATTCGGCCATCTATGGAACTGCCAAGGCGGCGGCGACCGAATACACGCGGTGCCTCGCCGCCCAACTGCGACCGTACAATATTACGGCAAACGTATTGGCTCCGGGCGACACGCGAACCGGACGATTTTTGGGGACACGGAAGGTGGACGAAACCCGAATGGTCACCGCAGGCACCTTGAACCGCATCGCCCTGGTGGATGAGGTCTCGCGCGTGGTCGAATTCTTCGCCGGTCCGCTGGGACAATTCGTGACGGGTGAGGTCTTGCGAGTGGACGGCGGCAGCCAGATTTGGGCTTCGTAAGTACAAGGATTGCAGCATGGAGAGTTCTGAACCCAGTCGTCTGGAACAAGCCTTCGAACGGGGCTTGGCGCCGGGGGGCAAACTCTCGGACGAACTGGGGGCATTGGGCGATTACCCGCTCGAAACGATCGCGGATGCCCGTGCGGTCGTCGAAGCCTTGCGCCTCTATGCCGACCAGTCAAGACTTGCTCCGACTGGCGGCATTGGCGACTGCGGTTGCTCGCCGCTGCACCCGCTGGCCTCGTTGTTCCAGGAAGCGGAAACGGACGAAGCTTATCTGGTTCTGGAAACCTACGGACTCCCGATTCTGCTGGAAATCTTCGATCAGCGGCTGCCGTTGGCGATTGCGGATGAAGGCGAAGACCTGATCTTCATCCTGAAGGTTTTTGTCATCTATCGTTACGAACCGGGCATGCAGCGGATCGTTGCCGCGCTGCGCCAACCGCTCGACCATGATTTGTATGTCTGGGGCGTGCTGTTCGAAACGGTCCACGACGAGCATCCCGACCGGCAATTGATCTGTAATCAACTACGCAATCCCCTGCCAACGGGATTTGCCGGAGTCGCCTACCTGGATCTCGTCAATCGCCTGGCCAGTCATGGAGAGGCCCAACCCCATCCATTCGATACTCTGGAAGGGATCGAACTCCTGCGGCAATGGGCGTCGAGCGAACGAGCGGAAGAATCGAGTTATGCCCAAAGCGTGGCTCACGCGATTCCGTTTCTGGCTCTGCCCGAACGGGATGAAGTCCTCCAAGTCTTGCTGTATCACGAAGATCAACTGGTCGTGGTCGACGCCGCTGCGGCCGCCGCGAAATTGGGTCGCGAAGACGGTTTTCAAAAGTTGGCAGAACTATGCACTGACGCGAGTGTCAGCTATTTCGCCTGCCAACATCTGCGAGAAATGGGTCGTGACGAACTGATCCCGGAAAGTGCGAAGAATCCGCACTTCCAAGCGGTTGCGGAATTCTGTGCCTGGCTGACCCTGCCCGATGCCTATGGCGAAATCCCCGACGAGGTGGAGATCCTTGACCATCGGATCGCCGCCTGGCCGCCAACGAACGACACGCGACCCTTGTGGTTGATCAAGTACACCTACGCGGCCGATCCGACCGACCCCGAAGATTACCCGGAAACAGGCATCGGTATGGTGGGTTCGGAAACGGGCGTGCTGTTCGACGAGACGACCCCGGATCACACGCCGGAAGAAATCTACGCCCTCCATTGTTGCTGGGAATTGCAGCAACAGGGAGATGAACGGGCGCCGGAAGAGTTGAGTATTGAAGTGGGAACGAAGTTGTTGGGGTGGTAATTGCCTGTCATAAGTCCCATGTGTTCCATAAGTCCTATCAGAATTCATGGGACGCATGGGACGGATGGGACTTATGTCGATGCACCCCAATCCCTTTCAGTCCTTTTCGTCCCTTGAACATCCAATACCAAACGCAGCCAAACCGGTCTCCCACCGTTTGGGGAGTTTGGGTAAACTGCTGCCCGGGCTGATGCCCATTGAAGAACGGCCCATGGATGGGGGATCGGACGATGTTTCGTCACGGATGGCTGATAGTCTTTGTCTTGCTGGGTTTTGCGGGCTCTGTGACGCACGCGGCCGACGATTTTGTGGACCGGAAACAGTCTGCCGCGCCGACTCCTCTGCAAGACGATGCGGCCCTGCACGATATCCAATTCATCAAATCGCAAACTGGCTGGGCCGTCGGCGATCAGGGCGTGATCTGGAAGACTGTCGATGCGGGCAGCACTTGGGAATTGCAGCAGTCCGGGGTGAAATGTGCCCTGCGGTCGGTCTGTTTTCTGACTGATCGCGTGGGGTGGATCGCGGGTGGCGAGAGTGTCCCATACGCGCATCAAGGTGTCGGGGTACTGCTGGCCACCACCGACGGCGGTACGACCTGGCAGACCGTTGGCGGCCCCGATCTGCCGGAACTGCATCGAGTCAAATTCTTTACGCTGACACATGGCATCATAGTCGGTGAGCCGAATTCACGGTGCTCGTCAGGCGTAATGCAGACGACCGATGGCGGCAAGACGTGGCAGTCGGCTGTCGGCGAATCGTTGGGAAGCTGGCGTGCGGCCGATTTTCTAAGCCCTCAACAGGGCGCGGTGGCCGGCTTGCGTGGCCAGCATGCTCTGTACGGCAACGGCCGGGTGGGGAAAACCAAATTGGGCAGTCTGGGCCTGCGCGGCCTCTATGGACTCAAACTGCTCACTGGCGGCGAAGGCTGGCTGGTGGGCGATGGCGGATTGATTCTGCATCTGGAACAGGGCAGCATTGTCTGGCAGTCTCCCGCTACCTCACCGCCGCGCGAAGTGCGTGATCTGTTTGACTTCCGAGCAGTCGCGGTCCGCGGAAAAAAGGTCTGGATTGCCGGCGACCCCGGAACGGTCGTCTGGCATTCACCGGATGCGGGCGAGACTTGGGAACGACACTCGACACGGCAAACACTTCCGATTGCCGCTCTGAGTTTCCCGTCGGACGATTGCGGTTGGGCCGTCGGTGCCTTGGGAACAATCCTGCAGTCGACCGATGGGGGAACGACCTGGCTGGCGGTCCGCGGAGCCAATCGGCGAATGGCCTATTTGACGGCTCACAGCCAATTGGATCACGTGTCAATCCCCATGATCACGAAGGTGTCTGGTGAGACCGGCTTCCGGGGCCTGATCAGCGTGCTGCCTCGCCACGATATCGGAACCGAGCGAGAGCAGTCTCGCGAACTGGATCTGAAGCTGTCCGAAGCGGTCATGCTGGCGGGAGGCTCCGCGGCGACTGTCGGGTGGCGCTTGCCATTGGATATTCCAGGACTAGAAAACAGCCCTGAAAAACTCCTTGCGGAATGGACCAAGCGTTCGGAAGGGGCGTTGCAAGGGCAATTGGTGTCGCAGTTCGTGCGTCAGTTGCGCACGTGGCGGCCGAGTGTCGTGATCCTGGATGAATCGAACCCGCGCGATGCGGTGGGCAGACTAATCCGCGAGACGATGCTGCAGGCGATCCCGCAGGCGGCCGATCCGACCAGTCAATTGGCTCAACAGGAACTGGCCGATTTACCGGTGTGGCAAGTCGAACGGGTGTTCGTGCGGTTGCCGGCTGGCAGCACGGGGCAGGTGAATATCGAAGCGTTCGAAATCCTGCCGCGACATGGTTGCGCGGTCCACATGGCGGCGGCGCCTGCCTTGGCTCGGCTGCAACGGGACGCCATTGCGTCCAGTGGGCGAGAAGCATTCAAATTGATCTCGTTGAAGGGTGAGACTGCCGACTACTCCGGCAAAGACTTTTTCGCCAAGCTGGCGATTTCCCCTGGAACCGCAGCCCGACGCGCGTTGCCACCGGTGGAAGATGGCGAACTTGATCGGAAGATGAAGCTGGCCCAGGCGCAACGGGTTTTCCACGGATATATCCAACGCTTCCTGTCCGACGGCCAGCATGCTCAACAATTGTTGGCACAATTGGGTGGCGTCACTGCCGGCATGCCCGACGATCAGGCCGCCCTGTTGCTTTCTCAATTGGCTGACGCGTATCGTCGGCAGGGATCCTGGGACCTGGCAGAAGCCACGCTGGTGGAGATGGTCGAACGGTATCCGCACCAACCGGCGGCTCAAGATGCGATGCGGTGGCTGATTCAGTTGTGGGTCGGCACCGAGCTCACCTATCGCCGCTTGCAGGCGACCAACGTGGAACGCAAAACGATCAGCGTCGAGACTGCTGAGCTGGCGCAACGACTGCGAAACGCGGGCGCCCGGTTAGGAACCAGCGAGCAGACGGTGTCGCAGGAAATCCAGCAATTGAGCGGCAAGAATCAGGCGTTGCAGGTCGAACAGGCGCCTTTCAAAGTGGATATCGGCCCGGGCAAAGATCTGCGGCAGGAACGAGCCAACTTGTGGCAGGACAAGGCGCGTCGCATGGCCAGCCTGTTGCAGCGGACTTCGCCCGCCTGGTTTCGCAGCCCCGAGATTCAGTTCCCCTTGGCGGCGTTGTATCGACAGCAGCAACTGGGGACAGATTCCGCCGAGTGCTATCACCGGATGATGGCGGGTGGATACAAGACTCCCTGGCAGCAGACGGCCATGACGGAACTCTGGTTGGATCAAATGGCCGGAGTGCCCCCCAAATCGATCTACACCATGCGTGCTACTAAACATCCGAAACTCGACGGAATGCTCAGCGATGAGTGCTGGCAGCAAGCGGAAGAAATGGCGCTGGTGACAGATCAAACCAACGGACCATTGAAAGAACAAGCTTTCGTCCTGATGTGTCACGATCGCGAGTTCTTATATTTCGCTGGCGTCTGTCCACGCGTCCCCGGCACACCAATGGCCCTCCCCGATCACAAGGGTCGCTCGTATGACGCCGATCTGGGGGACCACGATCGGATCACTTTGATGCTGGATGTCGACCGCGACTATGTCACCTACTACCGCTTCACGATCGATCAACGTGGCTGGACCAACGAGGATCTGTGGGGGGATGTCAGTTGGAACCCCAAGTGGTACGTGTCCGCCGAAGGAGATGAAGCCACCTGGCGTTTTGAAGTGGCCATCCCGTGGAAAGAACTTGTGCCGACGGCCCCGTCACCCGACACGATCTGGGCCGCGAGCGTCGTGCGGACCGTCCCGGCGCTCGGGGTGCAAAGCTGGACGACACCGGTGACCTCCAGGCCCCGATTGGAGACGGGCGGATTGTTGAAGATTGAATGACAGTTCGTAGGACGGGCACTCCTGCCCGTCGGCATTGGGATGACGGTGAGTAAATCGCAATTTCATGAAGAGATTTATCCACAGATATCGCAGATGACGCAGATTAGGAGAATTCTCTGCGTCATTTGTGGAGAGTGTTCCTCAAAATTCAGCTTCGATGCTAAGTGAGTACGCACCACAAAATGAGTAGGCGAGCCGGGCGGAGTAAGCCCCCGGATTCTTACTTCGCACAGGTAATTCCATATCAGAAATGAATCCCGGGGCTCACGCCGCCGGGCTCGCCTGCCTCATCATTTCTGCGCGTTTACTAAGAACGGAAAGACGGGCAGGAGTGCCCGTCCTACTGGTTTTTCTCGCAGTCGAATCGGAAACATGTTGAAGGTATTAAGATGGCAAGTATTACGGCGATTGTCGTTCGCAAGTTTGAGATTCCTGGTATTCACACCCTGGCCATTGTGGGCCAGGATTTCGCCGCAATTTGCAGGAAACTTCCGTTGTGGAGTCTGGTGCTGCCCGTAGCGGGTCTCGGCCTGATCGGCCTACTGGGTTCAGGGTACTTGTTGCCCTGGTTCGTTGGAAAATACGCGTGGACCGGCAAGGATCTTCAAGAAATCGTGGGCCCGTCATTGCTGGCGGCGGCCGTGGTGGTAGCAGCGTACTTATGGTTCGTCGAACGGCATGCCTGTCGTGCGTGGTTAATTTGCTTGCCGGCGGTGTTACTGTGTCGTGAATTGCATTTCCCGGGTACTGGCATGGGAGTCTATTTCGGGTTGGCAATCCTGACCGCATCGGCGATTCGCCACCGCGAGCGACTGGCACCTGTCTGGAATTGCTCGCCGCTGTGCGGCTGGTGGCTGGGTGCCGTGAGCTGGTATGTCCTGGCCGTCAGCGTCGATTCCGGAGCCTGGAAGTTCCTGCCGCATGCCCGGCTCTGGGGCGTGAACCTGGAAGAGACGATGGAATCCGGCGGCCATCTGTTTGTGCTGTTGGGCGTGTTGTCCAGTGTCCTGATGGTGATTGGAAAACGCCGATTGCCCGTGACTACTTAGGTCCTTCTAGTCCTTTCTGTCCTTTGAGTTCCAAGGACTCATGTCTAAAAATAAAGGACCAATGACAAAGGACCATACTTATGATCTAATCTTGGTAGGGACCGGTGAGCCGTAGGACTCGTTTGCAGTCGAGGGCTCACGGCCCTGAGAATTGTGAAAGGAACTTCGGCCATGCTGCGCACTGTGGGGCTCGGGTGTTGTCTGTGGTTGTTGACCGTTGTGGTCGGATGCGAGGAATTGGACCCGAATAAGAAGGCTCGGCCGGTTCTGGTGCCGCCCAACATGGTGCCGATCGGGATGGATGCCTCAGATGGCGGCCGGGCCACTCCGGCAGCCGCTCCCGCCGGTGGGCAGCCAGTCGCCGCCCCGGTGGCTCAGGCCCCCTTGGCCAATCCCGCGGTGAACGCACCTGCGAATGACAACAAGGGGATCATCGGAAAAACGGACGCGCGAGTCCTCGATGTCAAACAGGCAATGGCCGAAAATCCCAACCTGAAGGTCGTCGAAAACAAGACGGGCGGAGACGATCCGTTGTCCTTCGCGGCATCGGCCTATGTGTCGATTCGCTCGCGAGCCAGCGTGCTCCCCTTTCAGGCCTGGTTGAAACAGCACAAGGCCGTTGAAGAGCGGAACCCGACGTATGCGGAATTCATGGCGGCCATGAAAGAGAACCGAGTCGAATTCACGGCACTCTATCCGTGGCAAATGTATGGCTACGATTCCCAGGCGGGGACGATCGTCATTCTGGAAGACGGCGTGATGAAAGCCGAACGCTACAAGGCCGCAGGGGTTAATCCGTAACGCAGGGATGGGACACATGGACTAAAACCTTATGAAAGGCTAACAAAACGACCCCACCGAGCTCGCCTCGGTGGTCATCGGGCTTCTGCACTACGTCCGGCATCAGCGGTAGTGCAAAGGCCCGAATCCACCGAGACAAGCTCGGTGGGGCCTTGTTAGAGCCTCTCATAAGTCCCATTCATTTCTAACGATGCACCCGACACAGAGATTCAGGCCAACAGGGAACCATCATGACCAACCAGGCTCGACGAGACTTCCTGCTTTCCACCACGTTGTCTGCGGCTGCCGGGCTGGCCTTTTCCGCTCATCTGGGAGTCGCTGAAGAGAAAGACAAAGCGGAGGCTGAGAAAAAAAAGGAGCCAGTCCGCCTGGCCGTGATGGGGTTGAATGGACGGGGCAAGGGGCTGCTGAATGGCTTTTGCGCGCATTCAAATGTCGAGATTGCCTACCTGTGCGACCCCGATTCCAACACGTTTCCCGCAGCCCTGAAGGTTGTCGAAGGACGGGGCAAGAAGACGCCGAAGACGGTCGCCGATTTCCGCGAGGCCCTCGCGGATAAGGACGTGACGGCCCTCGTTTGCGCGGCTCCGGACCATTGGCACGCGCTGGCCACCGTGTGGGCCTGTCAGGCGGGGAAAGATGTGTACGTCGAAAAGCCGGTGTCACACAATATCCGCGAAGGCGAGGCGATGATCGCGGTGGCTCGGAAACACAAACGAGTCGTCCAGGCGGGAACGCAACGACGCAGTGCTTCCGACCTGATGGAAGCGGTCAAGCTGATTCGCGAAGGCAAGCTGGGCGAAGTCGACATGGTCCGGGCCTGGATCACCAGCGAACGGCCCAGCATCGGCAAGGTTCAACCCAGTCAGCCCCCCGAGAACCTCAATTACGATCTGTGGTGCGGGCCGGGTCCGTCCGATGCCTATAAGACCAATTTGGTCCATTACAACTGGCATTGGCGCTGGGATTTCGGCACCGGGGAATGCGGCAACAATGGGATTCATGCCCTGGATGTTGCCCGCTGGGGCCTGGGTGTGGAGTATCCCGACATCGTTACGTGTGGCGGGGGCAAGTATTTTTTCGACGACGATCAGGAAACACCCGACACGCAACTGGCGACGTTCGATTTTCCGAACGCCTGCATTCAATGGGAACATCGCACCTGGAACAAGCGGGGCATCGACGGCCAGACCTATGGCGTGACCTTCTACGGCCGCGACGCCACTCTGGTCGTCGGCTCACGCGGCTGGAAAATGTTCAAAGGCGAAAAGGAAATCCAGAAGAACGACGGCTCCGACATGGAGAGTGCCCACATCACGAATTTCCTCGACTGCCTGGTCTCGCGGGACAAACCCAACGGCGACATCGAGATCGCGCACCGCAGCACGCAGTTGTGCCACCTGGCCAACATCGCCTGGCGGACGCGGTCGACCGTGAAGTTCGACGGAGCCAAGGGAGAAATCCTGGACAACCCGGCCGCTTCCGCGCTGCTGGGGAGGACGTATCGGAAGGGGTTTGAATTGCCGACTGTGTAGGCAACGGCAGGAATGGGACTTATAGAACGGATGGGACCAATGGGATCAGATTCATGAGTCCCAATTAATCCTTGGCTGCCGTCAACCGAATGGCTTTATGCCCCTGATGCGATCCAACGGACGCCGTGAAGCGCTGCCGTCCGCCCCAGAACACCTGGCACGGGGCCCGATCGTTCTGCGACGTCAAAAGGACATCACCCACCTGCAGTTGTTGAAACTCGGTTGGTGACAGGGAGACCGTGGGTAGTGTGACTCGCAGTTGCACGGTCGTGGAACTGGATGTCACCGCCGGGATCCCGCCTGTCTGAGGCGAATGCAGTTTGTGACACGCGCCGCGTGGAATGCCCAAGCTCAACTGGCCGATTGCTCCCGGGCCCACAATCTCGAAATCGAACTGGACGATTTCGCAGGCCAAGTAGACCGGAATGCCGGCAATCCAATCAGTCGTGGAATTCACGGCTTTGACCTGCCAGCGGGCAGCGGTTTGCGGAGCGAACAGCGACGCGCAGACTGACTGTACCAATCGCCCCGCCAACTGCTGTTCGAGAGGTCCGCGGGCTCGTAACGCGGGACGCGTCGCCCCTTCATCGCCCCCCAACAGGCAATCCAGATGAGCCGCCAGTAACGGATCATCCAGAGCCAGCCACACCGGAAAACCGCGTTCGCCCGCCGTCACTTGAAATCCCTGCCAGCTCGCGTGATCCGTGACAAAATCCCGCATCCGAATGACGTGCAGTTCCACCTTGCCGAGCCTAAAGCGGCTCGCAAACGGTTCAGTCCAGGCCGCAGACCAATCCTTTCCGAACGCGGCTTGCCAGGCCAGCAGGGCCGCTTGCTCTTCCCCGGTGAGGGTCAACGGCAACGTGAACTGATCGCCGGACCAATTGGGATCGGATGTCGAGAACGATCGCCCGTGAGGTCCCGCGGCACCGCCAGCCAGATCCAGCCCGGCAAACAGCGATTGCAACTCAGAGGGACTTAACGTCTCCGACATGGCGATCATTTCCTGCGGGCCGTGTGACTGAGAGTGTGAGGGGTCGGGCCTACGATTTTTCGAAATTGGCCCGTGCAACATTGTACTTGTCATTCAGCATCAATCCGGCCAATTTCGAAAAATCGTAGGCCCGACCCGCGGCGTATATCACGGCAACTTAATCAACAGCGCATCGCACCAATCAGCATGGTCCAAGATATCCCCCTGGTCGGCGAAATCGACGACTAACGTCAATTGCCCCACGTCCTTCATGGGGATCGGTCCGACGACCAGTGCCGGTGTCTTACCCCGCACGACGTCACTCGTAAAGACCGGTTTTCCGTCGGCCAGGACCCGGAAGATGACGCTGCCGCGGCCTTCGGTGACCGCATCAATGCCGATCGTGGCCTGAAACACCGCGTATTTCTTGTTCAAACGGTACGTGGCCAACGACTGACTGTGCAGCCCGAGACCGCGTGCATACTCCTTTCCCCCCAACCGCAACGGCCCGCCCACGGCATTCTGATTGCGCCGCAAGGGCCAGGTTCGAGTCAGATAGGGAGTGGAAACAAATTCCTGTGGCTCCAATTCCGACAGGTAAACAATCCGGCCACCCAGGAACTGCAGCGACACAAGGTGCTCGGTCGGGAACTGCAATTCGGCACCGAATGCCGCCCGGCAACGCAGTCCCCCCTTCTCGGCCAACTCGATTTCGCCCACCGTCAGCACGCTGCCGTCCGAGAGGGTCAGCAGTGCCTGGTTCCCCTTGGCGGGGGGAAAGCTGGTCAGCTCCGGGTTCATCCCAAACCCGCGGACCGTGGCCACGGGCACGCTGATCTTGGCCGCGGCGGCGGTCACTTCGAAGGAGGTTTTCCCCAAGCTTTCCAATTGCCCGAGCAGACGGTCGCCGTTGGAGAGATAGAAAATGTCCTGGGTCTCACGCTGATCACGCAGCCGCACAATCATCTGGGATCGTTCGAGAGGATTCCGAGGGGGAATCAGCAACGCGCCGCGTACGGTTTCCAACGGCACTGCGACTTCCGCCCACGCGGGGAAGCGTACCCATTTGCCGACCAGCGATTCGGCATCAATCGACTCCGGTCGCAGCCCCAGACGGTCCCCATTCGCCAACAGCAGTTGCGGGGCATTCTCCAACAGAGATTCCGGCTGCGCTACCCAATCGATCCGCAGGACGTCGGTCCGTTTCCAGTCCGCGGAAGCTTCTCCTTTTATCGTGACCTGGGAATCGGAAATCTCGACCAGTGTTCCGTCGTGAGTCTGACCTGCGAGATTTTGAACACGAACGCTCGCGGCAGGATCTGCTCTCGCTGTAGATGGGTCGATGCAAACCAGCAGGATGATCGACAACAAGACGCGTAGGACGGGTCTCCCGGCCTGTCCGAGTTCCGCCACATATGAAGTGTACAAGTCTCGATGACCAGCGGATGCTGACAGCGGCCATCGCATGACCAAGGCTGGTAGCATCGGCCTGACATCTCGCGATCGTTCCTGAGACATAGATTTTGCAGAGCTTTCTCTATTGGCCCATGGACGGGCTGGGAAGCCCATCCTACATCAGACGTCGCTGCGCGATATTACCGGCGTCAGCATCACCCCGCAATCATTGAGAATACATTGGGGAACACTGATCTGCGCTCAACTGCGCTAATCAAGACAAAGGAAAGTGACGCTCCACGAAGGGTCTTGTCTGAATGAGTGTAGATGAGCGCAGATCAGTGTTCCCCAAAATGAATTCTTCCTACGCAACTTCAAAACTTGCGGTCCCGGAAGCGTGACGACGTACCGCCAACCGAGGCGTTAAGATCGCGTAAAACTCCCCTGTCTAGTTGTCGAATCATTTCGGCGGTGATTAGAATTCAGCATCCGGGACGGCCGGGCTGGAGGTCAATCTAGTAAAAGATTCTGACAAAACCTCTGCGTCATTTCAGAATCGTGCGCAAGGGCACGGTTCTGAAATTCCCACAACCGGTTTTTTCAGGGCTTATTAGGCGAATTCGACGTCAGCGTTATCCAGTGCCAGTTGACCGGCATTGACCATCATCAACGGAACCCCTCAACGCGTCGGTGCAGACCGAACGTTGTTCGACGAATGTGTGTCCAGCGGGTGAGTGATTTGAAAGGAGCGGGGCCAGACCAGGCAGCAGTCATCAATCGTTAAGAATTGAGACCCACTGCGCCCGGTCACCATTAGTCAAAGGCAGGTGCTGAATGAATGCGGGGCCTAGCGCCGCGATGCAGTCGAGTGTCCTGGTGTTGAATCGTTTCTATACCGCGATTCAAGTCATGTCAGTCCGACGGGCATTTTGTTTGCTGTGGAAGCAACTCGCGGAAGTCGTCACTGTCGAGGATGGAACCTATGTCGCTTATGACTTCGAAAGTTGGCTCGAAGTCAGCGACTGGAGATCGTCGTTGGAACAACCCAACGAACACGACGACTGGATTCGCGGCGTCAATCGCGATATTCAAGTCCCGCGGATCATCCGTCTGCTGAGCTACGACCGGTTTCCCCGGAATACGGTGAAGTTCAACCGCCGCAATATCTTTCTGCGTGACGAGAATCGTTGCCAATACTGTGGGCACAAGTTTCCCACTCATCTGTTGAGCCTCGATCACATCATGCCCCGCAGCCGGGGTGGCTCGACCACGTGGGAAAATATTGTGTGTGCGTGCCTGACCTGCAACGTGAGAAAGGGTGGCCGCACGCCGCACGAGGCCGGGATGCGGTTGTTCCAGAAACCCGTGAAACCCAAACGCAGCCCGACGTTGACGCATCAGATCTCGTCGGCCAAGTATGCTTCGTGGAGGACATTCCTGGATGAAGCCTATTGGAACACGGAATTGATGAATTGAAAAAGCCCGGCGATTGCAGGTCGCTGGGCTATTTTTTGAGTTCCTACAACGCAGGCTTCTGCATCAACAGGACAAACTCATGCACCTTGTTGACTCGGAAAACTGACGGATACCCCAGTGGCCGCAGATTGTTGTACTCGGACTGGCGATTCCAGATGATCAGGTCATCGTACTTGTAGCCAATCTGTTGCAATCGAGTCGCCAGATCGCTGTGAAACGGGAAGAATTGATCCCGCTTGCGGAGATCCATCACCACTACGCAACAATAGGCCCGTGGTTTCAGCGTGATCAAGACTTGCTGAAAGACCGTGGCCAGGGCCTCCAGGAAGACTTCGTAATCATCGATCGTTCCCAGGTCGTCGGGCAGATTTCCATAGTGCCGGACCGACTTCAAGTCAGCCGTTCGTCTCTGATTGAGAATATTCCAATAGGGCGGCGACGTAATACACAGATCGACCGAATCGGGCTGGGCATAACGGGTTACCTCAGTCGCTGGACTCTGGTGAATTTGACTCCCCGCTGTCGAACTGATTTCAGCCAGCCGTGCCCGTCCCAATTGGACATACTCAGGGGCGAGTTCCAGCCCAATCCCCTGCAATCCCAGGCGTGCCGCGGTGCAGACAGTGCTGCCAGACCCGCTGAAGGGATCCAAAACGACCAAACCATCCGGCGGCAGAAAAGAATCAATCAGCCGCTCGACAAGCTGCCCCGGAAACATCGCCGGGTGCTTGAACTTCAATTCCTCGGGCGATTTCCGGATGTCCCCCCACACGCTGATGGAATTCTGAATCCAGCGTTTTCCATCCAGCCGGTTGGCTTTACGGCGGGATGGTTTCTCAGGGATATCCGCAGAAGTCTCCATAGCAGCCAGCTTCGTGTCCCTTAGGTCCTTTAAGTCCCTTTCGTCCTTCTTCCCGCGATCCGAAAGGACTGAAAGGACCTCAGGGACCATTCCCCACCATCGCGCAATAAAAAACGGAAGTCCAACCTAGTGTTGAACTTCCGTCATTCTTAAAGAGGAGCCGGTCGGATTTGAACCGACGATGGCGGATTTGCAATCCACTGCCTTAGGCCTCTTGGCGACGGCTCCCTGGTGCGGTAATTCTCTTGGAACAATCGTCCCGATTAGCCTCAATCATCGGATTATTACGGCCGCGCACTTGAGAACGATTCTCGCGAAGACACAGGCTGTCGGACGACGAAAGTGATCCTAGGTGACCTGTCCGATTGCGTCAAGTCTTTTGATTGGGAAAGGAAAATGTGGTCTTGGCAGTTGAACCGTCACGGGACACACTACGTGGGAATTCTGACGCCAGCAATCCCACGGATTCACTCGCCATGCTGTTCCGACTCGTTGTCACGGTAGTTTTGATCGCCCAACTCGCCGGTCCCGGCCGTGCCGCTGACGGGGTCTTCTATTCGCGCGGAGTCGTTGCCGCCGACCATCCTCTCGCCAGCCGGGCAGGGGTCGAGATCCTCGAACAAGGGGGTAACGTGGTCGACGCCGCGGTCGCGACCGGGTTCGCGCTGTCGGTGCTGCGACCGGCCAGCAGTGGGATCGGTGGTGGTGGATTCATGTTAATCTGGAATCGCGAACTGCAACGGGCGATCTGTATCGATTACCGGGAGCGAGCCCCTTCCAAAGCGACCCATGACACCTATGCCGATCCGCAGTCCCCGCAATCGCAAATCCCCGAATTGAGCTACCACGGAGCCTTGGCCATTGCCGTCCCGGGACATGTCGCAGGCTTGTGTTATGCACACGAAAAGTATGGAAAACTGCGTCTGGAACGGGTTCTCGCCCCGGCCATCCGCCTGGCCACCGAGGGTTTTCCAGCCGATCCGCAGGACCTGGAAGTTCAAGCCGAAGTCCTCAAGGAAATGGATGAACGGCCGGGGCTGCGGGAACGCTATCGCGTGCTGATCGACCGCTATCTGCAACGCGGCCGGGCGCTGAATCTGGGGGACAAAATCGTTTCGCCGCAGGCCGACGTTCTGCAGATGATCTCACGCAACGGAGCCAAAGCCTTTTATCAGGGTGATGTCGCTCGCGCGATTGTGGCCGCCGCAGAAACGAACGGCAAGAAGTGGCTTAGCCTGGAAGATTTGGCTGCCTATCAGCCCACTGAACGCAAAGCGTTGAGTGGGCGCTTTGACGGGTACGACTTGATCACCATGCCCCCTCCGTCGAGTGGCGGGATCGCCTTGATTGAAGCGCTCAATATGCTGCAGGCGATCGAACACAATCACTCGGGGTTACGAATCGCTACGAACACCCGGCAGGCCCCCGCGACACTGCACGTCCTGACTGAAGTCCTCAAGCACGCGTTCGCCGATCGGGCCGAGTTCCTGGGTGATCCCGATTACGTTCCCGTTCCTGTCGATCGTCTGACGAGTCCCGAATACGCGAAAACGCTGGCGAAACGGGTCAAACTGGATCTCACCCAGCCCCCTGAAGCCTACGGCCGCTACATGCCGTCGAAGGACGCGGGGACGACCCATTTTTCGATCATGGATGCTCAGGGGAATGCCGTCGCTTGTACGGAAACGGTGAACACGACATTCGGAAGCTGGGTTGTCGAACCAAAGTTCGGGATCGTACTGAATAACGAAATGGACGATTTCGCCGCCGTGCCGGGGACCGCCAACGCGTTTGGACTGATTCAGGGCGAAGCCAATGCGGTCGCGGCCGGCAAGCGTCCCTTATCGAGCATGACGCCGACCATCGTGATCCGCGACGGGAAAGCGGTTCACGCATTGGGAGCCAGTGGCGGCCCGAAAATCATCAGTGCGACGCTACAAGTGTTGTTGAATCTGACTCGGTATGGGATGCCCCCGAGCACCGCCGTACCGGCTCCGCGACTGCATCATCAATGGATGCCCGACACGCTGCTGCTCGAAACGCCCCTGTTCAATGCTTGGGCACCGCATTTGAAGCAGCGAGGTCATCAAGTCAAACAAGCAGGAGAATCAGCAGTCGTGCAGGCCGTGTCGCGGTTGCCGGAAGGATTGCAGGGGACGAGCGACCCCAGGAAAAACGGACGAGCTGCGGGCTTTTAACCGGCAGGGGGTCGGGCGTTCAAATTTCAAAATTGGTCTCCGGTCAGGGGTGGATCCACCGATTGTCAGCAGGCCAATTTTGAAATTTGCACACCCGACCCCAGTACAGCAGAGTTCGCGTTTCGTGAAGACGTTGCCGAGCAGCTACGTTGCCCCAGACGCGCGTAGCGCCCTTCCCAAGCCGAACCTTCTTGCCCGTCGGGGATCCAAAGGATATTGTGAGAGGCCGCGCCGTGTGATTCTTTGGATTTCGGACCTGACGCATGCCTTACTTTCCCGATTTTGATGCCTTTTGTCAGTTGGCCAAGCAAGGCAATCTCGTTCCCGTGTACCGCCAGTTGCTTAGCGATACGCTGACCCCGGTTTCGGCTTATTGCCAGATCCAGCGGGGGGCGTCTTCGTTCTTGTTCGAAAGCGTCGTCGGCGGCGAACGGATCGGGCGGTACAGTTTTCTGGGGGCCGATCCCTATCTGCAGATGGAAGCGTATGGCAGTCGCCTCGTGGTGACCGATGCCAACGGGAAGACCGAACGCGAATGTCCCGATCCGTTGATCGAATTGCAGCGGATGCTCGATCAATATCGCGGAGTCCAGGTGCCGGGGTTGCCTCGATTTTGCGGCGGAGCAGTCGGGTATGCGGGCTACGATGTCATCCGCTATACCGAACACCTGCCGAATGCTCCGTTGGACGATCGGCAGTTGCCGGATCTGTCGTTTGCGTTCTACAACCAGATGGTAATCTTCGATCAGATCCGCAAGACGATCCTGGTCATCGCTCAAGCGTCGACTCAGACTGACAATTTGCGGGCGGAATACGACAAGGCTTGCGGGCAGGTGGATGATATTTGCAGGCAGTTGCAACGGGGCTCGTCGGATTTGCAACTGACCGATATCGCGGTGACGACCGAGGTGACGAAACCCTTCAAATCCAACTTTACGCAGGCAGAATTTGAAGCGGCGGTGGAGAGTTGCAAGGAATACATACGCGCTGGCGACATTTTTCAAGTCGTCATCAGCCAGCGTCTGCAGCGTGAATCACACGCGCGGCCGCTGGACATCTACCGGGCGTTGCGCGTGGTGAATCCCAGTCCGTTCATGTTCTTCCTGCGGACTCCGCGAGTCCATCTGATTGGCAGTTCGCCCGAGATCATGGTGCGCGTGGAAGATGGTCATACCACCATTCGCCCGTTGGCAGGAACTCGAAAACGAGGCAAGACAGAAGCGGAAGACAAACAGCTAGCGGCCGAATTGCTGGCCGATCCGAAAGAACGTGCCGAGCACGTCATGCTGGTCGATCTGGCTCGCAACGACGTCGGCCGTGTCGCTGAATATGGCAGTGTCGAACTGAGCGACGTGATGCAGGTAGAACTGTATAGCCACGTCATGCACATCACGTCCAACGTGACGGGACAACTGGCACCGGGTAAGACGGCCCTGGACGCACTGCGTGCAGGCTTGCCCGCGGGGACGGTGTCAGGCGCTCCGAAAGTGCGAGCCATGCAGATCATTGATGAACTCGAACGACACCGCCGCGGACCGTATGCGGGGGCGGTGGGGTATCTGGATTACACCGGCAACATGGATACGTGCATCGCATTGCGCACGCTGGTGATGCAGGGCCAGACGGTGTCAGTGCAAGCGGGGGCCGGGATCGTGGCCGACAGCGACCCGACTTCAGAGTACCAGGAAACGCTCAGCAAGGCCCAGGGGTTGTTGAAGGCCATTGAAGTCGCCGAACAACAGTTGTAGGACAACACTGACAGTCCCATGATTCCCATTCAGAATTCATGGGACTTATGGGATTGGCGCTACGGGGAATTGCGGCGTTTTATCCAGGCTGCGAATTGGCGTTCGACTTGGGTGGGGTTTTTGGCACCCAGGACGCGGCACAGTGTTCCTACCCCTTCGCGGTCTGATGGCCAGCGGGTTTGCAATTCCTGATAGTATTTTTGCAGGACCTGGCGATCCTGCAGGTACAGGCAGATCGATCGGGCCATCGCATAGTTCAGACCCACATCACCACTGCGAAACAGGCTGGAGTCGGTCAAAACTTCCAGTGTCGGAAGTCGGCCGGATTGTGCTGCTTGCCTGATCAGTTTGCAGCGCCAGTTGGGTAACCCGATCAATCCCTGGCCGTTTCTGGTGTAGGCCGCTTCCTCATGCAGTGCCCCCAGGCCCTCGTCGAACCATTCGGGCAGATTCTCGCAGTCGGCGTGCGATAACGCATGGGTCAATTCATGGGCCAGCGACCCGTTTCCCGCTTCCAGATCGAGCAAAATGCGTCGCTTGTCGCGCTGGTAGTAGCCGTGGTATCCCGCTTCCAGATGTCCGTCCCAATCTTTCGCCAATTGCCGGAACAGGTCTTCCGTCGAGCAAATCACAATCGTAATGGGGTCTTGCGGCGCGGTTTGAAAGTAGGTTTCCCGCAGGGCACGTGCGACCGGGCCGATTACATCGGAATGGACTTTTTGGAGCTTCGACGGGGACAGGTCACCGGCAATCAAAAACGGAGCCCGGATGACGATTTCAAAGCCGTCGGGCAAGACCTGTCGTAAGCGATCCGCCGAGGCTTGGCAGCGGGCCGCCATGTCTTGCGGCACGTCGCGGGCGTGTTCCGCAGGTATTCGGCGAACGGGCGCGGTGGTGACGGCACTGACGGCGGCCGACGAGGTCGGTGCGGCCACCCAGTATGCGACCGTAATGATCGCAAACGGTCCAACCGTCAAAGTCAGCAAACGCATTAAACTCAAGGCAGCGACACCACCGCATGGAGCCTCTGAGACCGATTTTCGGTCGTCAGTAACGTCTCAAGTCTACGCCGTGTATAATGGATTCGCTCTGTGACCTTGAGAGAATCTGCTCGTTTCCGCAGCCTGAGCCCGGGTTCGGGTGTTGTGGCCGTTGCGGTCCCTACAGCTTTTCAGGGTCGCAGCAACTGTTAGCACCTTAAGGTCCGCCTGCTCGGCAAGCTGTGCTTCAGCGTTGCGAGCGGTTCAAGTCCCCGATTCCGTCAGACGAACTTGTTTCAGTGAGGCGCTCGCTGGAGCCCACGACAAGTTCATTGCGGAGAACGGGATGCGGAACGATTTATTTTTTTCCATTCAAACGACGGTTCCTCGAGTCCCCTGGCGGACCGGCCCCCGCGGGCCGCGACGCAAGATGTTCCTGGAATCCGAACTTCAATCAATGCGGTGTGGCATGCACTCGGAAATGTATCAACAACTGGGTGCTCATCCCGACATCGTGGACGGCCAGGCCGGAGTTCGCTTTGCAGTCTGGGCGCCCAATGCCCGGGAAGTTTCCATCCTCTGTGATGAAACGCACTGGACCCACGGCCGCTTCTGGATGAATTCCTCCAACGACGGCATCTGGACCGTCTTCATGCCCGGGATGAAATCCGGGATGGCTTACAAATTCGGGCTGGTCAACGCCCACGGGCAATTCACCGAAAAGTCCGACCCGTATGCGTTCTACTGGGAGATGCGCCCCAAGTCGGCGTCGATTGTTTACGATCTCGAGCAATACAAGTGGAACGACAGCGGCTGGATGGACTATCGCCGCAAGGTCAACTGGCACGACAAGCCGATTTCGATCTACGAAATTCACCTGGGTTCGTGGCGCCGCCCGCATGACGGGCGTCTGTTCTTCAACTACCGCGAACTGGCCGAGCAACTGGTCGAATATTGCCAAGAGATGGGCTATACCCATCTGCAATTGATGCCGATTACCGAGCATCCGTTTGATGGCTCGTGGGGCTATCAAACTGTCGGCTACTTTGCACCCACCAGCCGGTTCGGCACGCCGGACGATTTTCGATACTTCGTCGACCACTGCCACCAGGCAGGGATCGGTGTACTCGTCGACTGGGTGCCGGCCCACTTTCCCGTCGATGCTCACGGCTTGGCGTCGTTCGATGGGACGTGCCTCTACGAACACGCCGATCCGCGGCAAGGGTCGCATCCTGACTGGGGGACGCTCGTCTTCAACTTTGGACGGAATGAAGTCCGCAATTTCCTCCTGTCCAGTGCCCGCTTCTGGCTCGACAAGTATCACATCGACGGTCTGCGCGTCGACGCGGTCGCTTCGATGTTGTACCTGGACTATTCCCGCAAAGAGGGGGAATGGGTCCCGAATCAATTTGGCGGGCGCGAGAATCTGGAAGCCGAGCAATTCCTGAAAGATATGAACGTCATGGTGCATGGGGCCTTCCCCGGCATCCTGACGATTGCCGAAGAATCGACCGCGTGGGGCGGGGTGTCACAGCCGGTCTACAACGGGGGACTCGGCTTCAGCATGAAGTGGGACATGGGCTGGATGAACGACACGCTGCGTTACATCCGCCGCGATCCCATCCATCGGGCGCATCATCAGGGCGATCTGTCGTTCCGGATGGTCTATGCCTTCTCCGAGAACTTTGTCCTCGCGCTGTCGCATGATGAAGTCGTGCATGGCAAGCAATCGTTGCTCTCACAGATGCCGGGCGACCCGTGGCAGAAGTTTGCCAACCTGCGGTTGCTGTTCGGATATCAATACCTGCAGCCGGGCAAGAAGCTGTTGTTTATGGGCTGCGAACTGGGCCAGTGGCACGAATGGCAGCACGAAGGGGAACTCGACTGGAACCTGCGCGGGCAGCATCTGCACGACGGCCTGCGGCGACTGGTGGGCGACCTGAATGCCCTCTATCGGCGTGAACCCTGCCTATACGAACGCGATTTTTCACCCGAGGGTTTCCAATGGCTGCAGTGTGACGACTCGCAGAACAGCGTGTTTGCGTTCGTCCGGCATGGAAAACAAGCGGGCGACATGATCATCTGTGCGATGAATTTCACCCCGATCCCGCGGCCCAATTACCGCATCGGCGTACCGGCTGCTGGGTACTACGGAGAGATCCTGAACTCAGACGCCGGCATTTACGGCGGTGCCAACCTGGGGAATCTCGGCGGCACGCACAGCGAGCCACTGCCCATGCATGGCTGTCCGCAGAGTATTTCGATTCAACTGCCGCCACTGGCGATGGTGTTGTTTAAACCGATGCGCCCGAAGCCAGCGGAGACCGGGCGGATCGGCAAGTCGTAGCGAGACTCTCTAACGGGATGGGGCTCACCTGCCTATATTCTTTTGCAGACTCACTTCGCTTAATGAGTTATGATTGATCCACAGATGACGCAGATGACACAGATTAATTGCAACAGAAGTAGCCGGGTGAAGTCTGCGTGACTTTGGGATCAGACTGTGTTGATTCGAAATAATCTGAATTTATCTGCGTCATCTGTGGATCAATCCCTCCGATCTCTTTCACGTAGGTCTTCAGAATAAACAGTGCAGGTAAGCCCAGTGCCGTAAGGTCTGGGTTTCCTCGTGCATTCCGTGATTCCGATTGTGGTCTCCTGCAATGTCTCGGCGTTCTCAGACATCCGTTGTTTTGCACCGCATTCGCGGGTTTACTCTGATCGAGTTACTCGCGGTCCTGGGCATTCTGTCGGTCCTGATTGCGCTCCTCATGCCCGCGGTTCAGCAAGCTCGGGAAGGAGCGCGGAGAGCGCAGTGCCTGCACCAGCTCAAGCAACTGGGCATTGCGCTGCAGGCTTACGAGACCACTTATCAACTCTATCCGCCGAGCATCATCCGGCAAGAAGATGGGAATCCACGACCGCCGTCCATTCCGTTTGCCGCTTTGAGATATCGCGGCCATTGGACAGGGTTTCATCTGTTGTTGCCGAATCTGGACCAGAAGAATCTGCACGACAAGTACAACTTCAACGGCACCTGGCTGTCGCCGCTGACGGATGCGAACGATCATTCCTGCTGGCCTGCGAATCAAACCACGATCTCGACCTTGATCTGTCCGAGTGCCGTGCATTCGGTCCTGCAGATTGGCGGGGATGCCGCGGGAGTTGGCGTGCATTGGATGGCAGGAGCTCCGTCCGATTATGCGTTCAATCACGGCATCGACATCATCCGAGCCCTCCCTGGCGATGATGCTGGCTGCACGACCGGGATTCTGGACTATTGGCGGCAGGCCCCCGAGGTCATTCGCGGACCGTTCGGTTACAACAGCGACTGCCGGCCGCAGAACGTGAAGGATGGGCTGTCCCACACGATCATGCTGGGTGAAAAGGTGGGAGGCCGACTCAATTACGGCGGGTGGAATGCCAACTTTCCGCACTTGGGTGTCGAATTCCCCTGGGCGATGGCAGCCATCGAGTATTTTGCTCCCACCGGCGATGTGGGAGTGTCCAACTCGGCCTGGGTCGTCGGCCCGTTTGCGGTGACGCACGACTTTCGCCTGCCGCTCTGCCCCGAATCGACGCCCGGTTCCGGCAACCCGTTCCCGATGAATCCCACTCCCCGCGAGTTACCGCAGTCCAGCGACGAGCGACCGTTCTATTCGTTCCAGTCGATGCACAGCTCGGGAGCCCAGTTCGTGTTTGGCGATGGCTCGGCCAAGTTCCTGAATCAATCGATGAATCAGGGGGTGTTCGAAGCGCTGTCGACCATCGCCGGTAGGGAATTCCTGTCCGAGGGGAGCTATTGATGCTGCCGCGCTGGGCTCTGTTGTGGACCGCCTGCCTGCTTGCTGGCTGCAGTGGAGTAACCGCCAACGTGGAGCCGGTCGAAGGACTGGTCCTGTTTAACGGCCTGCCAGCCCGAGCGGCCATCGTTGCCCAGGTGGTCGACGAAAAGGGACAGCCGACGGGACGCCCTTCGACTGCGGACACGCGCCCAGACGGCACTTTTTCCCTGGCCTACAGCGAGCATCAATCCGGAGCTCTGATCGGTCCGCAACGTGTCACGGTGACCGTCTATCCCGTGGAACGAGCGGCCGACGAACTGAGTTTTCAGGAACGCTTCAAGGCGACCAAGGTGGTGAAGCTGACCCGCCAAGTCGTGGCGGGTGAGACGAACCGCTGGAACTTCGTGCTGACGTATTGAACCGGGCGAGGGTCGGGCCTGCGATTTTTGGACATTGGCCGGCTCCGGGTAAATAAAAACGACAATCGTAACTCGGCCAATGTCGAAAAATCGCAGGCCCGACCCCGGCTCTCAAAACTTCCGCTATAATTCGGCAACCGATGCCCGAGCATAAACTGGAATCATTCCGAGAAACACTGACGCAGCCAACATCCAGACCTCCATGAGTCACTCCCTGACAGTTATTGATCACCCGTCTCGAGCCGCGAAATTCGTCGAAGATGACGTCCGCAGCCACTGGCACGACGAAACGCTGTGGTTCGTCCGCGTGAAGCGTGACCGGGCCGCTCAAACGCTGCCCGAATGGGAACTGCTGCGGGAAACGGCCAGTGCCATCAAGGCGAATGTCGTCGCAAATCTGGCCGATTATCTGGAGCAGTTTGAACAGAACGCGACGCGCCTGGGAGCCAAAGTCCATTGGGCTCGTGATGCGGCCGAACACAACGCCATTGTCCTGGGACTCTTGCAGCAACACGGCGTTAAAAAGGTCGTCAAAAGCAAGTCGATGCTGACGGAAGAATGTCACCTCAACCCGTTCCTCGAACGGCATGGAATGGAGGTCATCGATACCGATCTGGGCGAACGCATCGTCCAGATGGCGAACGAACCGCCCAGTCATATCGTGCTGCCCTGCATTCACTGGAAGCGGGAAGAAATCGGCGAGTTGTTCCATCAGCAACTCGGAACCGACAAGGGTGCCATCGATCCGAAGTACCTCGTCGAAGCGGCGCGGGCTCATCTGCGCGACAAATTCATGCACGCCGACGCCGGGATCACCGGTGTGAATTTCGCGGTAGCCGAGACCGGTGGGTTCGTCGTCTGCACGAATGAAGGAAACGCCGACTTGGGGGCTTCGCTGCCGAAACTGCACATCGCCTGCATGGGCATCGAAAAGATCATCCCGCGAGCGGCCGATTTGGGAGTCTTCCTGCGGCTACTGGCTCGATCGGCCACCGGTCAGCCGATCACCGGCTATTCCTCGCATTTCCACGGGCCGGCCCCCGGCGGCGAACTGCACATCGTCCTGGTCGACAACGGCCGCAGTGC
The DNA here is from genome assembly GCA_945861445.1 of Planctomicrobium piriforme. Taxonomy (GTDB): domain Bacteria; phylum Planctomycetota; class Planctomycetia; order Planctomycetales; family Planctomycetaceae; genus JAKFVC01. The sequence continues at coordinate 52,338 of CAMAVF010000001.1, forward strand.
GATCCTGGCGCGAGAAGAATTCCGCCGCTCGCTGAACTGCATCCGGTGCGGCGCCTGCATGAATACGTGCCCCGTCTATCGACGCAGCGGAGGACACAGCTATGGCAACGCGGTTCCCGGCCCGATCGGTTCGATCCTCGCCCCGAGCAGCGATCCCAAGAAGTACAAATCGTTACCGCATGCCTGCAGCCTGTGTGCCTCCTGTACCGACGTCTGTCCGGTCAAGATTGATCTGCACAATCAGCTCTTAACCTGGCGGCACGAGTTGGTCCGGCTGGGCCTGCTGCCGTGGACAAAACGCCTGGCCATGAAGCTGGCAGCGTTTGTGTTTCGGCATCCCCGTCTGTATGGAGTGTTAGGCAAGACGGCTCGGCTGGGGCTGTCGATCATGCCGCGCTGGATGGTCTACAACGCGTTCAATCCATGGGGCAAACAGCGGGAACTGCCGGCCGTCCCGAAGTCGAGCTTCCGGAAGCTGTTTCGCGAACGGAAGGCGAAGTAGTGCGACGCCGGCTCAACCTACTTCAGATAATTCTGCCGGTGTCGGGCGATGCGTTTCAAAGCAGGCTTCGGCACGCCGGCGGAATTGATCAGGCCGGCGAAGGGGAAGATGTGCGGTGAGGCGTCGCTGAGGTGATTCCAGAAGACTCCCGTCACCGCCGGCTTCGCGATCAGCAAGGGGAGATAAAGGTCAATCCATTCGGCCTGGGCTTCCTCGGACCAATTGTATTTCCAGTTGGACGGTTCGACTTCCAGGTCGCAGTTGGCCAGGGGGTCGATGCCCGATGCGGAGGGGAATGCCAAGGTCACATGCAGCGGCAGACCGAGGACGCTCCACATGTCGATCAGACGGGAATAATCCAGCAGATCTCGCGACGCTGAACCTCGCGGCGAGTAGCCCACCGCGATTTCCAGGTTGATCCCGGACAAACCCAACCCCGCGCGAATCAGGCCGTCCGCGAATTGCATCGGCGACAGGCGATGTTGTCCCCGGGCCTGATATTCGGCCCACGGCTGATCGATGCGGATAAACAACTGGGCCTCTTCGTCGACCTGGCGGGCGATCTCGAGGGCTTTGGCGACGAGACCCAGGCGGTTCTCTTCGGTAATCGCCATGCCGCCGCCACTGTTGCCGCGGGCGGCAACCTCCCACATTCGGACTCGGCCCTGGTAACGGCGAATGGCCGTCTCCACGAAATCGCAGACGAAACTCTGCAGGTTCCAGATGTCGCTTTCCCAGCGGAGCAGCCAATCGGGCATGCCTTGCGGAGCCAGGTCGAGCAACGGACCGCCACGCACGACCAGGCGATTATCTTCGCACCAGTCGACCTGGGCATCGAAGAGTTCCCAGTGATATTCCCCTTCGATCGGCTCGATATTCCGCCATTTGACCGACACGGCACCCGTGTTGAATGCATCCAGGTAGTGCGGTTGCCAGGGGCCGTCCAGATCGTGTGGCAGGTAGGCCCCGACCAGCGTCGGGATCTGGGAATACCGACGGTGTCTCACCGACAGGCTTTGCTGAGCATACGATTGAGTCAGCAGTTCGGCCGCTTGAAAGGCTCGCTGCAGGGCGCTGTCTGCCAGCTCACTGCAGAGCTGCAAGTTGTTCTGCGCTCCGACCGCCCTGGCAAACAGCGAGTGTGCATCGGCACTCAGGCCGGCATATCCGACGGGGGTCTGCATCCCGGCGGCGTCCCAGGCGGCGAGCTGGTTCCGAAGCTGGACGATCTTGCCGCGAGCCAGCTCCAACGGCAACAGATACGGTGTCTGTCGCTCGGGCAACGAGGCCGTGCTGACCATCGGTTTGCCGAACCCTTGAACGGGCCAGGCGACATTCAGTTTGCCGCTTTCCGAGACCTGCCGACGACAGATCAACAAATTGTCTTCCACCTCGACCCGCGTGGTATTCACCGATTGATCAAAGCCGGAAATGTAGGCGCGATGAGCCTCTGGCCACGACTCCAGCATCGAGGCCGGCTGGATCAGGAATCGCAGGACTCCCATAGTTGATTCCCAATCCGATCTCTTTTTCCAGCGACACAATGGGTTCGGGGAATTGGCAGAGGGCGACAAATGGCCCTAATCCAATGATTCTAAGCGTCGTCCCGTTGAGGTTCAAGAACCGGGCGATATCATCACGGGATTGATTGATTGTGACATTGCACGCCGCGATGTGGTCAAATATACAAAAGTAGCCGTCAGGATGAATCATTTGGGAGACAATTGCGATTTGGTAAAAGGGTTGAGCGTTCCACGTTAAAAACTCTGTCCGAAGCCCCAACAGGGACGGAGCAGCTCCCCTCGCCCCAGTAATCTGAGGAGAGGGGTTGGGGGTGAGGGGAACGATTAACCATCGACTCCCAATCCAATTTTGTCAGGAGAAATGCCACTTTGTGATGCCGGTTGAACTACGCTCGCAAAGCCCCTCTCCCCCAACCCCTCTCCCCGGAGTACCGAGGCGAGGGGAGACGAAGTGTTTTTGTCGCGCGGGGTCCAAAGGTTGAATTAAAACGCTCTTGCCAGCAGATTGAGTTTTATGTCTTCCGTGCCATTATTATCCACAAATCTCCCCGGTCTGACCCCGCGGCGGGGCAAGGTTCGGGACTTGTACGAATTCGGTGACCGGTTGTTGTTGATCGCCACCGACCGGATCAGCGCGTTCGATTGGGTCCTGCCGTCGGGAATTCCCGACAAAGGCCGCGTGCTGACGCAAATCAGTCAGTTCTGGTTTCAACGCCTGCACATTCCCAATCATCTCCTCAGTATGGACGTCAACGACTTGCCGCTGCCGCCAGAAGCCAACCGTGAAGAATTGGCCGGGCGGAGCATGGTTGTCCGTCGCACAACGGTTTTTCCGGTGGAATGTGTCGTTCGTGGCTACCTATCGGGTTCGGGCTGGAAGGAATACCAGGCCTCGGGGAAAGTCTGCGGGATCACATTGCCCCCCGGCTTGCGGGAAAGTGAGATGCTGCCCGAGCCGATCTTTACGCCAGCCACGAAGGCGGAATCTGGCCACGATATGAATATCTCGTTCGCGCAAATGTGCGAAATCGTCGGTGCCGACACGGCCGAGACGCTGCGGGAGCTGAGTCTGCAGATTTACGATCAGGCTTCGGATTTTGCTCGGTTGCGTGGCATTATCATCGCCGACACGAAGTTCGAATTCGGATCCATCGGAGACCAGATCTATCTAATCGATGAAGTGTTGACACCGGACAGCTCACGGTTCTGGCCGGCCGACAAATATGTGCCAGGGCGCAGCCAGCCGTCGTTCGACAAGCAATTTGTCCGCGACTGGCTGGAAACGACCGGCTGGGACAAAAACAGCCCGCCCCCCGAGATCCCGGCAGAAGTCGTCGCGAAAACTCGTGAAAAATACATCGAAGCGTATGAAATTCTGACTGATGAAACCTTCCCGTGGCTGTGATCTACGGTTTCGCAGACCCGTGCGACTGTGTTACAAACAAAAAAGGCCGGGGGTCGGGGCTACGATTTTTCGAGATTGGCGGATAACGTCGGTCCGGCAGCGGGGATTAAAGGCCGCCAATTTCGAAAACTCGTACCCCCCGACCCTGATCTTCCTCCTACCTTTTGAAATCATTCATCCATGTTGCGTTTGCTTACCGCCGGTGAATCCCACGGCAAAACCTTGTTGGCCATTCTGGATGGGTTTCCTGCCGGTCTGACGATTGACGTGGCGTCGATCAATGTCGAATTGAAGCGTCGCCAGGGAGGCTATGGCCGTGGCGGACGCCAGAAGCTGGAAGTCGATGAAGTCGATATTCAGGCGGGAATCTGGCAAGGGGTCACGCTGGGCAGCCCGGTCACGCTGGCCGTCATTAACAGCGACTATAAGCTCGAACGCCTCAAAGAGATTGATCGCCCTCGACCGGGTCACGGCGATCTGTCCGGGGCGATGAAGTACCTGGGTTCGGTCCGGGGCATTCTGGAACGAGCGAGTGCCCGCGAAACGGCGGTCAGGGTGGCGGCGGGAGCGTTATCTCAGCAATTGCTCGGACTGTTTGGGATCACGGTGTTTGGATATGTCCTGGAACTCGAACAGATCAAGACGGCGCCGCAAACGGGCACGTTCAACGAACTGCGTGCCCTCCGCGATGCCAGCCCGATGTATACGCTGGATCCGGAAGCCGACCAGGCCATCGTGGCTCGCGTCGATCAGGCGACCCAGGACGGGGACACGCTGGGTGGGATTGTCGAAGTGCGCGTTGACGGACTGCCGTTCGGATTGGGCTCGCACGCTCAATGGGACCGCAAGCTGGATGGATTGCTGGCCCAGGCCGTGATGAGCATTCAGGCCATCAAGGGCGTGGAGATTGGCCTGGGCTTCGAAGCGGCTCGGCGGCCCGGTTCGCGTGTGCATGATCCCATCCAGTTCGATCCCTCCCACCGGGGTGACACGACGCTCGGTTACGTGCGCCCCACCAATAATGCGGGCGGACTGGAAGCCGGCATGACCAATGGCCAGCCGCTGGTGATCCGCGCTGCGAAGAAGCCGATCAGCACCCTCAGAAAGCCGCTCGATTCGATCAACTTGAAGACCAAACAGACGGAAAACGCCGCTTACGAACGGAGTGACGTGTGTGCCTTGGCGGCGGCCAGCGTCATCGTGGAAAGCGTCGTCGCCTTGACGGTCGCGCAGGCGTTTCTGGAAAAATTCGGAAATGATAGCGTGACCGAGATTCGGGCGCGATATGATGCGTATCTGGAACTTGCGAGGCAGCGCTAAGCCACCCAGATCGTGAGCGGTACGGCGCTAGCCGCCGTTTCTGCGTGTCCATTGAAAAACCGGCGGCCAGCGGCGTGCCGCTTACGAATCTGTCGAATGGAGTGTCCTATGACGTCACGGGTTGTGTCTCGAACTGGCGTGAGCGAGAAATCAGGCTCGAAGTCTGAGTTCTCTGACCCGAGCATGTCGATGATCAAGGCGCCACCCGAGCCATTGATGGTGTGCATCGTCGACAACGACGCCGCCATCTGGGACTCGTTGGGGTTTTTGATCGAATCTGCCGGGATCCCCGTGGCGACCTACGCCTCGGCCCGGGAATTCCTCGAACTGTGGGACATCTCACGCACTGGCTGTCTGCTCGTCGACATCCGCATGCCCGGCATGAGCGGCCCGGAACTGCAGACCGAACTGACCAAACGCAACATGCTGGTGCCGTTGATCTTTATCACGGGCTTCGGGGACGTGCAGTTGGCAGTCCAGGCGATGAAACGTGGAGCGTTCGACTTCTTCGAGAAGCCCATCCATCACGAATTGTTGCTGGACCGCCTGCGTCAAGCACTGGCAAAAGAAGCGGCCGCGCGACCTGAAGCGGCAGAAAAAGCAGAGTTCGAGCGTCGCTATGCCTTGTTGTCACCCAAGGAACGACAGGTTCTCGATCTGGTGGTGCAAGGGAAAACCAGCCTGGAAATCTCCGGCGGCCTCAATTGCGCCCCGAAGACGGTGGAAGTTCATCGGACCAATATCTACCCCAAGATGCGCTGCAAGAACCTCGCGGTCATCGTGCGGATGATGATGCTGAAGCGCGTGGTGGATTCGGATGGCGAAAAAGCGGCGGAGTAATAGAAAATCCGTGGTCGATTGTCAGAGACAACCGACCACGGATCCAGACCACAGCCAGAGGTCATGTCCTAGCCCTAACAAAACCGGTTGTGGGCAGTTCAGAACCGCGACATTTCAAACGGTTTTGAACTGCTGCAGAGGTTTTGTTAGCGTTTCTTAGTGTTCGCCGGTGGGTGAGACGTTGCAGACGATGTCGCAATCGCAGTCACCGGCATCGCGGTTGTCCCAGAAGGCACTGCCGGAGCTTTGTCCCTTGTGACCGGCGGCCCCGTTGTATTGGTAAGTCTGATTGATCGAGCCGATGGCCGAACCGACGTCTTCGAGTTCCTGATTGATGTTGAAGGCGACTTCCGACAGGCCGACGACCAGAGAAAGGACGCCGATCGTGGCGACCAGGACCAGTTCGGCAGAGACAATGAAACCGGCTTCGTCGTTTAACAGGTTAGTGATGATGTTCGTCATGGCTGTGGTTCCTTCTGTGTAACTGGTTTGGCTGTGAATCTTGTTTGTTTGACCGGCTGGTTTGAGTCACCGGTGTGTTTGATGAATGACATGTAAAGCAGCCTGTATGCCAATCGATACATTTTGTTTCAGAATCTTGACAGTCTGGATGTAAGTAGTTGCGTGTCAATAACTAATGGTGCAGTGCAGAATGCCGTGGCCAACCGATGCAAGGCTGGGGCATGATGCGGAAAAACAACGTGACGCAACATTGGCGGCATCATTGTGGAGAAGTGGCATCATGCCGTGATTGTCACCTTGTGACCTAGCATAATTCCCATCCGTCCCATTGGTCCCATAAGTCCCATACATTTTTTAGAATGAGACGGATGGGACTTATGGGATCAGAGGGTCTATCAACAGCGAATCCAATAGAAAAGCCGCCGCGAACCAGGGGGGATGGTTCGCGGCGGCCGAGAGAGAACGTCACGGGGGTGACGTCGGAGAGACATCTTTCATGCCAGGCTGGCGAGTCTGGAGAGGACTGGCCAGCCTGTGCGATCAACCATTACAGCGGAACTCCCAGCAGTTCCTCTTCTTCTTCCTGGATGATAATGCGCGGTGTCACCATCATCATCAAGCTATCCGTTTCACGACCCACGCCACTGTTCTTGAACAGGCGATTGATGTAGGGAAGCTTGTTCAAGATTGGCACACCGGCCATATTGCGGCCTTCCTTCAACCGCTTGATACCACCCAGCAGAACCGTACCACCATCCGGAACACTCACTGAAGTCTGGATGGAGATGACTTCCTGCACCGGCTGTTGCACGGTTTGCGTGGCCGGCGTACTACCGATTGTCGTACCACCGCCACCACCCGAACCGCTGGTCGTGGAGCCGCTGGTTGTGGAACCAGATGTTGTTGAACCGGAAGTTGTCGAACCGCCGCTGCTGCCACCGACGTTGCCACCGCCACCGCTCGAACCGCTCGAACCACCACCACCGATGCTACCACCATTGCCCTGGAAGCCTGTTGACGAACCGCCGCTGTTACCACCGGACGAACCGCCTGTACCTGAGAAGGTGAAGGTAAACACGTCGGTGATCGACCGGAAGTCAGGGACCAGTGACAACCGCACATAGCGGCGGTCAGCAGACACGACGGCCGTGACCAGCAGCGTGACACCTTCGGTAAAGATCTGCACGTTGGGGGCGAAGGCCACCGTGAAGGCACCGACCACCGGGGTCTGGCCTACGACGAACGGACGTCGCAAGTTGTCTTCCACCTGGGCCAACTGACCATTGAACAGCGTGACCTTGGGGGCGAACAAGATGTTCGACCGCGAATCACCCTGAGCTGCCTGGATGAAGAAGAATGTTTCGATATCACTCAGAATTGCGAAGCCCATAGAGAGACCGGCGTCGGGCTTGAAGCTACCGAAGTCCGGAATACCGACGTCGAACGAACCTTGACGGAAGGGAATCTGCAGATCATTGGCGAACGTATTCTGACGTTCCATACCGACAATCGTACCCAACTTGGGATAGTCACCGCGGCGGGTGAGGTCACGCGGTGGTCCAGGAGCGAACGGAGCCGACCCCGTGCCGCCGACCAGACTGGTGGTCGTACCGCCACCGCCGGTCGTCGAACCGCTGGTACTCGTACCGGTTGTGCTCACGGAAGAGCCAGTTGTCGCACCGGCATTGGTATAGGTCCGGCCACCACCAAACGGTGCCAGGAAGTCACCGAACTGCGAGTTGATATTATTCACCGGTGCCGTGCCCTGCACGTTGAAGTCGAAGTCGACACCGATACGTTCGAAGAACTTGTCGGACACCGTCACGAACCGCACTTCAATCGACACCTGCAGGTCTTGCAGGCGTCGCAATTGAGCCAGCAAGTCCTGGATTTCTTCGTGGGCCTGCTGAGTCTGGCGGATGACCAGGCTCAACGTCGTTTCAAACGGCCGGACCGAGGCCGGACCACCGACTTCATCCCACGAGCCGGGTTCCACTGTATTGACGACCAGATCCATCAGGCTGTCGAAATCGGCCTGTGACGCACGTCGCATCCCTTCCGGAATCCGGCGTTCGCCGACCACACCGGACGTTCCGGCACTGGCGGGAGCTCCAAAACCGTCTTGAACCTGGGCGAAGGCTTGACCCGCAGGACGTTGTTTGTTGGCGGACACGTTGAAGGGCGCACCACCCAGGTTGCCCGTCGCGGACGTTCCCGCGTTCAGACTTCCCAGGGGAGCCGGATTGGCAAAGTTCGGAATCGGAATCACCAGGTCGGCGACGTTGTAGACGCGAGTCTCCAAATCACCCTTCTGACGATCCATGCTCGTAATCTTCAAGACTTCATCGCGAATCGCATAACCCAGATGCAGCGGTTCCAGAATCAGATTCAAGGCACTCTTCATCTGGATGCCGTCCACATTGATCGTGATCGGCGTGTTGGAATCGACCTGGACTTCTTCCAGACCCTGGGGGTCCAGACGGAAGTTGATGTTCGAATCGACCGCCAGCTTGTTGATCACACTTTCCAGCGGTTCACCTTCGAAGTGCATCGAGACCTGCCGCGAGAGACTCTTTTCAATGCGTTTCTCTTCTTCGGTCTTCATCCGATTGTCACCGGTATACTTGCCTTTGCGTCGATTGGACAATTCGGCCCAGTGCTTCGCATAGACGATCGGATTCTGATCATTGAAGGGGACTGCTGACTCTTCGACAGAATTCAGAGTGGCCCAGACGCCCTCTTCCTTGCGATCCTTCAGTTCGTCGTTGCTGTTATTACGCATCGCGAACTTGGCCTTCCACTTCATGATTTCGGCCGAAGGATTCTCGGGATCAAGTTCCCGGGCCTTCTTCGCGATCAGCTCAGCTTCCGCGTAACGGCGTTGCTTGAGGAGATCGTTGAATTGCTGCACCAGGTCCGCGAATTCCTGCTCGATGCGGATCTGGGTACGGACGGTGGTCTTATTGAAATCCTTCACACCTTCGTTGTGTTTCTTTTGGGCGACGTTGGAGGCCTGTTCCTGCAGGCTACCCTGGGCCAGTTCACGGGCCCGGGTGACCGCACGCAGCAGCGGCGTCACTTGTTCCTTGGACAGATCCGAGTTTTCCAGTTCCAGTTGGGCCTTGTCGAGGATCTTCAAGGCTTCTTCCGGATCCTTTTCCCGAGCCCGATCGGCGCGGAAGACTGAGTTCATGACCTGGGTGCGCAAAGCTTCCAGTTTAATCACCAACTGCTGATCAACCCGATCCAATGCACTGGGAGCGGCACCTTCAGCCGTTGATGCATTCGGATCAGTTTCGGTGGCTCCTTCAGCGACCGGTTCGTCGCTGCTGCCCTGCAAGAGTCGGATGTTTTTGCCCTTGCCCGACTGTGCGAATGCTTGATTCTTTGGTGACAACTGTTGCAGGAAGTCTTCCAACTGTTGTTTCACTCGTGGCGGCAATTGCTCGCCCGATTGATAGGCTTGCAGGAACAGGTGATAGGCTGCGGCACGGTCGCCGCGACGCATCGCCTGTGTACCATCCCGGACCAACTCAGCCGCCGTCGCACCATTGGGAGCGATGACCGTGGCGTCCACGACGCCTGCCTGAGCCACGTTGTTGCCTGCGACGGATGAGTCAAACGGATTCTCGGTTCCCGCTTCATCGATCGCAGCCCCCGTCGCGACCAGATGGTTGGCGCGAGCGACTTCATTCAGGACCAGGGTCGGCTTATCTTCGAATTCCGAGTAGCTGGCATCCAGCTTCTCGGCGTGCAGTGCTTTCTCTTCGGCTTCCTTCAGGCGTCCCGCCTTCAGATCGTTACGGGCTTGCTTCAACAGCGTGACCGCCTGGCGTTTGGCGAGGTCCGGTTCCCGTGTTTCGTCCGCCACCCGCACATCGTTGCGGTCGTCTTTGGACAGGCCGGCTCGGCGACCCGTGCCCGGGCCCGTGGGACCTGCGGCTTCGGCCAGTTCGATATCACCCAACACCAGGTCGGGTCGATCTTCGAACAAGGCGTAGACCGTATTAATACCGCTGGCTTCTGTCGCCAGTCGCTTCGCATCGGCGACGCGTCCGGCCTTCAGTTCAGCGCGGGCCAATTCCAGCAATTCCAGTGCTCGTTGTTTCTGACCAGCGGCAGGCAGACCAGACGACCGGCGGCCGGTGCGGCCACCTGTCGCCGCGGTGCGCGGTGCCGTGGCATTGCGCGGCGCCGTTTCCGTGGCAAACGGGTTCTCTTCAGCGGTGGCGCCAGCGGCTTCGGCAATCATCTTGCCGTCACCCTTGGCACTCATCGCGGCATCATCGATCTGCGCCATTAACTGGTGCGGAGCTTCTTCGAAAACGTCGAATGCGACTTTCATCTGATTCGCGGCCAGCGTCTTGGCCCGAGCTCGTTCCAGGTCACCCTCGGCGAGAGCGGCTTTGGCCTCGGCCATCAATTGCAGCGCCTTGGCCTTATTGGCATTGGCTGTCCCACGGGGAGCGGTCTGGGATCGGGGCTTCGTGCGTGACGCGGTCGTTCCCGAACGTCGGTTCAACTCGTCCAGCAACGCTTCCGGTCGTTCGCCCAGCTTGTCAACCTGAATCTTCAAGTCCAGGACATGCTCGAGTTTATCACGAGCAGACTGCGCGTCACCCTTCTGCATGTCTTCTTTGGCGGAAGCCACCAACGCTTTGGCGAAGGCCACATCTTCGTTCGCTGCTGCCTTGCTTTGCGCGACTTCCTGTTCCATGATCGCGAGCGAGGTGGGGTCTTCCGGCATCCGCTGCATCAGCAGGGCCAGGTACTGCGAAGGACTTTCTTCCCCGGCGCGGTACTTCAAGCCACCTTCGACTTCCAGTTTCTTGGCGGCAGCGGCCAGTCGCCAGGCATTCTTGAATTGACCCTGCTTCTCGGCCAACTGGGCCTGCCGGAGGGCCTTGTCGGCCTTCACACGCATGGATTCCAGAGAATCCGTGCCAGTCTTGAGCGGAGCAACGGGCTCTTCGAATCCGACCTGTTCGATCCCACTCTGACGTGTGGTACGATTGGCCGTGGGAGTTGTTCGGGAATTGGTTCGGCCGAGTCCTTCCAATTGCTGACGGACTTGGGCCGGCTTCGTATCTAGGACACCCGGGGTGACCTGAATTTGCTCGGCTTCCGCCAGGAATCGCTGAGCCGCTTCGGAATCGCCCTGCTGCGCCGTCTGTTGGGCACGCCGCAACAGATAGTTCATGCGATTTCGCTTGGCCTGCGGTGAAGATCGGTCGTTTTTCCAGGCGGCATCCTGCTTGCGGCCTTCCTGAATATCCGCCAGCACTTTCTCTGGCGAATCCTCGGTGGCCTTAAAGGCAGCCTGGATCTGTGCGGCGAGCTGAGCAATCTGCTCGGCATCATCCACGTCACCCTGATTGAAGGCTGACCGGGCGATGGAGATCCACTTCATCGCGGCGGCTTTACGCTCGGCGGGAGCGGCATCCGCCAACCGTCGAGCTTCCTTCTTCAGAGCGGCCATCGGGGCGGCCTGATTGTCGGCGGGAGCACCGAACGGGTCGGGCGATTGAGCCCGCGAGGTGACCCTCTGGCGTCCGGGCAGGGTGTCAACCTTTTTACGGGTTGCCTCCAGGAGCGTTTCGAGTTGTGCCGCGTCTGTCTCAGACAGATCGGCATCAGAGTTCACTTGTTCCAGGGCTTGGAGAGCCTTGGCATAGTGCCCCTGAAGGTATAAATCTTTTCCGCGCTTGAGCAGTTCCCGCGGCGACTGCGGGAGTCGGGAATCACCACCGTTTGACCGGGTGACCGAACCGGCTCGCGAGGTCTCCGCCGTCTGTGCGAAACTTACCGAACAGCAGAACGCGGCGACCAAGCTACTGCGGGCGAGTGCTAATATGACCTTGCGCAATGTAGCTTCCTCCTTCAGGACCAGAATTGACTTGAATGTCGTAAAAGTAGACGGAGTGCTTCCACAGGACGGACACAGCTCGAATTGCCGAAACCCGACGGGGCATGGTTCTTCACCATGCCAGGCAGGTCCCGGCTGATGCAATGCGTCCACATGTGGAAACGGGGTTCACCCATCAGCCTGGTGTCCACCCAGTCTGCTGGTGTCCAGCCGCCGCGGTCGAACGGACGTCATGGGAAGTCCGTACGCGCGGTCAGCTCGACTTGCGAAGTGTATTGGTAGGTTGTGAGATTGTTGGTTTGTGCGTGCCGATGAGGATTGGCACCTGGCAGACAGGTTCGAGTCCAGTGCGAACTGAATCGAAAGTAAGACGTGATACGAGCGGGGTAATATCTGATTTCGCTAACAAGGGTCAAGCCCTCTCATTTGAGAATCGGGTCACTTTTCAACAGAATTTTTCGAAGTCGCGCGAAGTCCGGCAGTTGTTGCCGAACAGCGGTCCAACAGCGTGAGACCAGGCAATCTGGGGGATTTTCGTGGCGACTGAAGACCTTGTAGGACCGGAATGCAGGCTCTGACTGAGAAGCCCAAACAAAACCAGTTCTGGGCATTTGCGGACGGTGACCAACGATTCAGACTCCAACGAGACCGATTTGCTGTCTGGAGTGGATTCAGAAGAGTTTTAGCCACAGATTGACACGGATGAAACACGGATTGGATCATCGTTTGCGAGCTTTTCTAGGAGAATCGTGGCGAAGACCAATACCGTTTGAATTACCGTGAATTGATGACTTTCCTCTGCATTTATCCGTGTTCAATCCGTGTTAATCCGTGGCTAAAAATCTTCCTGAAATTGAAGTCACTGTTTTGGAAGCGTTTCTAAGTCCTTTTTGTCCCTTGAACGTACACAGGGACCAATAGGGGCGACAGCGTTCGAATGCGTCGGATTTTTTCATTCGACATTCCACATGCTTCCCACCCCGGCCTATGGTAGAATGTGCGGGTGGCGCAAGAGGTGCTTCAAGATCCGATTCTTACCGATTCTGGTCGAGTCTGCTGGCTTCACGGACGTGGCCCATCGACCCCAGGATTGACGGTCGATGTAATATCGTTGGCCCGCCAGGACGTGGCCCGGAACCTCCAACAGCACCCCGGCGATTTGATGCAGCGTTCCACTACCGGTCGCTCCAGCAAATGCCCACTCGATTAACGCCTGATATTTGAATCCATCATGACAGCCCCATCCGGTCAGCCTCAGCTTTCCAGGTCGAGTTCTGTATCTCGGCGTGAATTCTTGCGCTATGGCAGTGCCGGGGGCTTGGGAGTGTGGGGATTGTCACTTGCCGAAGCGGCTGCCGCTGGTCACGCAAAGCCCGCGCGACGCAGTTGCATTTTCATCGTGTTGACGGGTGGCCCCAGCCATCTGGAGACGTTTGATCCCAAGCCCGATGCGCCCTCGAACATTCGCGGTCCATTCCTGCCGATTCCCACCACCGTGCCCGGTCTGTGGCTGAGCGAAACACTGCCGCAGTTGTCTCAGCGGGCAGAACTGTTTTCCGTGCTCCGCTCCATGACGCACGACTCGGCGGCGTTGCATGAAACGGGCCTCCAGCTGATTCAAACGGGGCGGCTCGCGAAACGCCGCAGCGTGCCGCCGACGATTGGTGCGGTCGTGGCCAGCCGGGCCAACTACGCCGGCGAACTGGCCCCGTTCGTGATGTTGCCCGGCCCGCTGCAGCAGACCGGAATTCGTGCCGAACGCGGCCAATCGGCAGGCGTCCTGGGGGCAGCCTGGAATGCCCGGATCTGTCGCCTCGGCGAGCCTGATTCCTCTGCGGATACGCTCGGCACTCTGGAAGACACGCCCGCCTGGCGTGCCGTTCAAAACCTGGCCGCGGAGTCGGCCGCGGTGCGTTTGAAATACGGATCTAGCGAGTTCGGTCGAAACTGCCTGGCGGCGCGTCGGTTGATCGAACACGGTGTCCCGTTTGTCACGATCAACATGTTTGATAGCCTGGTCAATCGCGTGACTTGGGATTGTCACGCAGGCGGCGCCGAGTCCCCGACTCGGTTGGATGATTACCGCGACACCGTGTGCCCGCAATTCGATCTGGGTCTGTCAGCATTGCTGGAAGATCTGCACGTGCGCGGCTTATTGAATTCCACGCTGGTCGTGGCGGTCGGTGAGTTCGGCCGGACCCCCAAGATCAATCGCCAGGGGGGCCGCGACCACTGGACCGGAGCCTGGTCGGCACTGCTGGCCGGCTGCGGTTTTCCCGGCGGACAAGTCCTGGGAGCCACCGATCCACACGGTACGGCACCCATCGACCGTCCAATCCATCCCGCCGAGTTGGTCGCCACCATCTACGCGGCCCTGGGAATCGATCCGAAATCCGAATTGACGCTGTCCGACGGATCGCAGTGGCCCCTGGTCCCCGAAGCCAATCCGCTGATCGAAGTCGTCGCATAACCCTTAGCCCGACTCTCCAGAGTCGGGTGCTCTTGCCTCCACTTTATTCTGGATCGGACTACGGCGTGCTCGATAAATACAAGCTCGAAGCGCAAGTGAGTGCATTCCTTTTTTGAGTAACGAAAATGCACTCGCTTGCGCTTCGAGCTTGTATTCGCGGTCACTTTGTGACCGAACATCACGCGGCGACAGATCCGCGTAACAAATGTTGTCCCAGCTTGTCGACCAGGATTTCGGTCCGCAGCGTTTCGTGCTCGGCCTCGCGCAGCAACGCTTCCAGCAATTCCAACCGATGCTCCGCCGAACCTTCAGGCGTGAGTGCCGAGAAATTCAATTCGAGGGCGTAGTCTGCCAGGATATCTCGCGGTGCAGGCGGAGGCACGACCGGCGCTGTCACGGCCACTTCCGGCTCATACGCACACGATGGCGGCATGGTCCACCACGCTTGCCAAAAGAGAACCGCGACTGCGGTCACCGTCGCCAGTCCAAATGCGACTTCGATAATCATCTCTCAAATCCTGAATCGTGCGTGACGAAGTAATCGGTCAATGATGGTGGTCGTGATCATGATCGTGGTCATGCGGCGCAGCCCCGGTCTGGCCTGTCGTTTCAATCGGTTTCGACGATGCGCCTGCCGCCCGTTGAGACTCCAGCAACCAGGCGGTTTCAGCCGCGCGATAGACGTCTCGCAGGGTGATCCCGTGCTGTTGGGCCACTGCGGCACAGCTTTCGAATTCGGGGGTAAAGACAGTCGTGCCGCCGGACAGCCAACCCAGCTTGCCGGCGACATTTCCCCACGGCGTCTCGACTGCGTGACTTTGACGACGTCGCTTCGAACGCAGCAGTCGCGACTGGCGAATGCCAAACGTCCCCGTTTCGTCGAACAACAGTTGCTCCAGCCGCGGCCCATCCGCCGGCCGGCACAACACGCTCAGCAATGTCCCCGGCCGGTCCTTTTTCATCTGGATCGCCGTTGCGAAGACGTCCAGCGCCCCCGCCGACTGCAGCTTTTGCCGGGTATAACCCAGGATTTCGCCCGACACGTCATCCAGGTTCGTTTCCAACAGCAACACTTCGTCCACATCGGGCGATTCAGTGAGTTCCCCGACAAACACGCGCAGAATATTGGCGCGTTCCGGAAAATCCTTGGTCCCGGCGCCGTAACCGATCTGGCGAATGGTCATCGGTGGCAGCGGTCCAAACCGATCGACGAAACTCTGGACGATGGCGGCACCAGTGGGCGTGGTCAGTTCCGCGTCCAGAGGCACATCGGCAAGCGGCAGCCCCTTCAGCAACTCGGCCGTTCCCGGAGTGGGGATCGGACAAATGCCATGCGCGATATGCACATAGCCGCGCCCCGGCGGAATGGGGCTCGACATCACCAAATCGGCCCCGAGCAAATCCCAGGCGATCGCCGCACCGACGATATCGACGATGGAATCGATCGCCCCGACTTCATGAAAGTGGATCTGCTCCAGGCTGCTGCCATGGACGCGAGCCTCGGCGCGGCCGATGGCGGTGAAGATCTCAATCGCCCGCTGCTTTTGACGGGCCGACAACTCTGAACCGCGTTCGACGATCTTCAAGATATCGTACAGATTGCGGTGTGCGTGCTGCGGAGGATGCTCGACCTGCACGTATGTCGCACGAAATCCGCAGCGAATGGTTTCGGTGACGTTGAGCCGCACGCCGGGCAGTTCCAACGAGGCAATTCCGTGCTGAATCGCAGCCGGATCGATCCCCGAATCAATCAGCGCGGCCAGCGTCATGTCGCCGCTGATACCGCTGGAACAATCGAGGTAGGCGAGTTTCACGTTGAAAATACTTTAATAAACGCTGACAAAACCTCGGCAGTGATTCAGAATCCTTTGAAATCCAAAGGTTCTGAATGGCCCACAACCGGTTTTGTCAGGGGCAAAGGCAAGCGCAGATGACGCAACGATTGTGGGAATTGTGCCGCGAGCAACGGTTCTATTGAAATTACCGATTGTACGCAGTTTAACACGTGTGCCAAGATGAGAATAGGGCGGACGCAAGAGTCACACGGTAGCGATTGTGCCAGCGATGCCTGACTCTCCGCGCGTGACGAGAATGGCAGTCGTGCCACGCAGGAATACCTCCCCTTCGGTGGCGGCGAGATGGGGTCGATAACCTCGGTATGCAATCACATGCCCTGGCACAGCTCGAACGCAACCCGGAATGGCGGCTCTTGTTGACCGCGTATCACGTCCGGCAGATCGCGGCACCCGACGGCTGGGTGGATCGCATTTTCGAGCTCGGTAATCTGGACAGCGAGCAGTTGTCCAAGTTTCACGGCCGCCTGATTGCCCTGGGCATGCTGGAATTCGAACTCGCCGGCCGCGGAGACGTGATGCGCTATCAGCTCAGCACACTGGGCAAACAAGCCCAACGCGGCGGCACCGCCGCCGAATACGAAGCGGAAGCCGAACTGGAAGCCGAAGCCGCGTAGCTTGGATTCCCATAAGTCCTATTAGTCCCATGTGTCCTATCCGTCCCATCAATCGTAGGGGACAGATTTGCGACGATCATTGTCTCGCACGCGGTACAGCGACACCGCCTTGGCAGCTCCCCTGGGAACTTCGAACACGGGTTCCAGTATGGATGACACCAGCAATTCCCGTTGCTTGCGGAATTCTTCCCGAATGCGTTCCGGGATCAGCTTCGATCGAGTGACGTTGAACTCCAGCGAGCCTCCATTCACCAGAACATAGTCGACCCGCTGATTCTTCAAATAGTCTCGCACTTGTTCGGCAGTTGACCGGTTGCGAAAGAGAGTCGTCCAGGTCACGCCACCGGGATCGGTGATGGCTTTGCGCTGCAAGCGATACGTCCGCGACTCCCAACAGAGCAAAATTACGGCATCGGCGGGGAGATGTGTATTGGCCCACTCGCACGTTTGAGCATAGTTGGACGGGACCAACTGCTGCCGCAGCGTCTGTTCGCTGACGATCCCTCCGGCATACTTGAGCAATCCTGGAAGTTGAATCAGGCGTCCGGGAAAAATGAAGACAAACGTAACCGCGGCGATGACCAATCCTGGCAAGAGAACTTTCAATTTCCAGCGCAACCCGAACGCCACGACAACATCTGCCACGAGAATGCTCGCCAGTGAAAACATTCCGAACAAATGTCGCAACTCGCGAGTCAGCGACACCGACAAGATGAAGTAGCAGGCAGCCAAACCGATCAGCGTCAGCCGCAAGTCACGTGGCGACCGTTGCTGCCGCGGCCGGTTGAGGCCGACCACGGCCAGCAGTGGCAACAACAAGAACGTGTAATGCGGGAACTGATTCGGCGGACCGCTGAATGTGTTCGGACGCAGGAACAGGTCGCCGGTGTCGACGAATAGCGTCCCGATGTGACGTTGACTCCTGTGGTGAGGACCGTGAGGATTCGCATTCCGCAGGCTGTCCTGATCAATCTGAGCTCGATTGAACATGGGGTAGACCGGATTGTGAAAGGCCGCGTAGTTCTTGATCCACCACGGTGCCAGGACAGCGAAGCCCATCAAAAACATCGCTGTTACCCGGACGATGGTCTCCACGCTTCGCCACTGTCGATCTCGACACCACAGCCAGATCCACCAGACACCAATCAGCGGCCAGCCGTAGAAACCCTGGTACTTGATGGCCCCCGACGTTCCCAGGCACAAGCCACAGCACGCGACAATTCCCCACGGCAGGAGCTTTCGCTGAGTCGCCTCGAACAACAATGCGAAGCTCGTCAGAAACATCAGGCTATAGA
This sequence comes from Planctomicrobium piriforme, assembly GCA_945861445.1. Lineage (GTDB taxonomy): Bacteria > Planctomycetota > Planctomycetia > Planctomycetales > Planctomycetaceae > JAKFVC01. The sequence continues at coordinate 70,491 of CAMAVF010000001.1, forward strand.
GCGGTTCCACCCGAGGTGTTGACGCCACCGCGTGGACGATCATGCCGGACCAATACACCGGCACAGTCCACAGTCCCACTCGCACCCCCAGCCAGCGACTGGAGATCACCGCCGCCAGCAGTGACGTTAAGACCGTCGCCCAACAGACCAGCAGCGCGGGATAGGCCTCGGCTCCCGCGGCCAGACCGATTGCATACCACAGGTACGCCTGACCGGGCAGATTGCTGAGCGGTTCGTCCCGATCGACCACCAGTTGATGCTGTTCGAGCAACCGGACGGCATTCGGCAGATGATACATTTCCGAGTCATAGTCCCAGACCGGTCCCAGCGACCACAGCAACGTCACGCCGATGAGCAGCACCGTGACCACCAACGCCGACCAGGTCCAGCGATCGCGGCGATAGAGGTGGATCAATCGCGACCACGGAACGCGTTGCACAACCACCCAGCCCGATAGTCCACCATCCAGACCAAATCCGAACGTCAACGAGCACAAGCAGGCCAGCGGTCCGAAGATGCCCAGCTCAAACAGTCCCGCAGCCGCGAGCCAACACAGCGGCAGGCTGAGTACCGCCCAGCCGATTGCGGACGCCAGGCAAAAGAATTCCAACGGTCGATCGGCAGCGTGTCGTAATCTGCGAAGAATACGTCCGCCGCAACCGGCGGTCGTCAGCATCGTCAGCACGAGCAACGCCAGCGGGACAGTCCGCTCGCAGAATCCCGCCAGAATCCCGTTCTGGCTGTAGGATTTTAGAACCACCAACCCCCACAGCACGACCGCCAGTCCGCACCGCCACCACTCATCGCGGTGAGGTTTCACGGAGCTGTCGGTGATCGAAGTCGGTGCCAACTGTTTCAAGATAAGTGGTTCGCGGTGTGAGGATGTTTCACGGCCGTGATGATCTGCACAGTCTCATCGAACCGGACCCCAGTTGCCAGTGGTTGATCCAGGGTCGGGCCTGCGATTTTTCGAAATTGGCCGAGTCAACATTGAGCTGCAATGCAAAC
>CAMAVF010000002.1 GCA_945861445.1 Planctomicrobium piriforme
GCGTTCATGGACCTGCAATTCGAAAGCGGCGGCCACCGCGTGCAGCGTGTCCCCGAAACGGAAACTCAGGGCCGCGTCCATACCAGTGCCGCGACAGTTGCCGTGTTGCCGGAAGCGACGGAAGTCGAAATCGACATCAAGGATGAAGACCTGCAGATCGACACCATGCGGGCGGGTGGTCCCGGCGGGCAGAAGGTCAACAAGACCGAAAGTGCGGTCCGGATCACGCACATTCCCTCGGGAATCGTCGTCCGAATTCAGGACGAAAAGAGCCAGCACAAGAACAAAGCCAAGGCGATGAAGGTGCTGCGCAGCCGGTTGCTCGAACAAAAAACGGCGGAAGCCCACAATGCCCGTGCCGATCAGCGCCGGACCTTGATTGGTTCGGGCGGTCGCAACGAACGGATCCGCACCTACAACTTCCCACAGAACCGTGTGACCGATCATCGCATCGGTTTGACCATGCATCGCCTGGACACCATCATCCAGGGCGAAATGGACGAGCTCATCAAAGCGTTGCGTGATTTCGACCGCAACGAACGCCTGAACGCCACCGAGCAGCCGGCATCGTAGACTGACTCTCTAGAGTCGGGCGGCCAATGGGAGGGTGAGGCTCCTGCCGAACCGCGTGGTCTGGCGACGCCTGATAGACTACCGCGGCTCGGCGGGAGCCTTGCCCTCCCGTCACGATTCGCCCTCCCGCTCGGCGCTGCAAATGGAGTATTATCCCGCAGCGGCAATCTGAACGACGGCTCGATCCATCTCGCACTGCGTGGCGTTAATGACGGCGATTCTCGGCATTTCGGCATTCTACCACGACTCGGCAGCGGCCCTGGTCGTTGATGGTGAGATTGTCGCGGCCGCGCAGGAAGAGCGTTTTACCCGCAAGAAACATGATGAACGGTTTCCGCAACTGGCCGTCGAATACTGCCTGCAGGAAGCGGGTCTGCGTCCGGACCAGATCGACTACGTCGGCTTCTATGATAAGCCCTTGCTGAAATTCGAGCGGCTGCTGGAAACCTATCTGGGATTCGCGCCGGCGGGATTTGATTCGTTTTTACGAGCCATGCCAATCTGGTTGCGTCAAAAACTCTATCTGTCGCGCGAACTCAATCGCGGTCTGGGGGGAGCGTACAAGAAGCGTTTCGTCTTCAGCGAGCATCACGAATCGCATGCCGCGAGTGCCTTCTTTCCTTCGCCGTTCGATGAGGCGGCCATCCTGACTTTGGACGGTGTCGGCGAATGGGCGACCGCCAGCGCGGGGTACGGTCGCGGCAATCGGATCACGCTGACTCACGAGTTGCGATTTCCCCATTCGCTGGGACTACTGTATTCTGCCTTCACCTATTTTTGCGGCTTTCGAGTGAACTCGGGGGAATACAAGCTGATGGGACTCGCCCCCTACGGCGAGCCCCGGTACAGCGCTGCGATCCTCGAACATTTAATCGATTTAAAACCCGACGGGTCGTTCCGCATGGACCAGTCGTATTTCAACTACTGCACCGGATTGACGATGACGTCGAAGAAGTTCGACCGTCTGTTCGGTGGACCACCCCGCAAACCGGAATCGCCCCTCACCCAGCGGGAAATGGATCTGGCCGCATCGGTCCAGCAGGTGACCGAAGAGATCATGCTGCGGATGGCTCGGTTCGTGCATGCGGCCACGAAATGCAAATCGCTGTGCCTGGCGGGTGGCGTCGCCCTGAACTGTGTCGGGAATGGACGGATCCTGCGAGACGGTCCCTTCGACGACATCTGGATTCAGCCCGCCGCTGGTGATGCCGGCGGAGCACTCGGTGTGGCGCTCTTCATCTGGTATCAACTTTTGAACAACCCGCGCACCGCGAATCCGTTGGATCACCAGCGCGGTTCCCTGCTGGGCCCGCGTCCCGATGTGGCCAACATCCAGAAATATCTGGATGGGATCGGTGCGAAGTACACGTTTTACGCGGATGAAGACGAACTCTGCCAGGTCGTGGCCCGCTTGATCGGCAGCGACAAGGTGATCGGCTGGGTCCAGGGGCGAATGGAATTCGGTCCGCGGGCCCTGGGTTCCAGAAGCATTCTCGGTGATGCTCGCAGCCCGGCCATGCAGTCAGTGATGAATGTCAAAATCAAGTTCCGCGAATCGTTCCGGCCGTTTGCTCCAGCGGTGTTGCAGGAACGAGTCTCCGACTATTTTGCCGTTCGCGACCAACAACCGAGTCCCTACATGTTGCTGGTGGCGCCCGTCCAAGAGTCTCAACGCTTACCGGTGGAAGCGGGCCGACTGCGGGGGATCGACAAGTTGAAACAACTGCGATCGGTGATTCCCGCCGTGACCCATGTGGACTATTCCGCCCGGGTGCAGACGGTCGATCCGGAGCGTCACGGCCGGTACTACAAACTCTTGAAAGCGTTTGAGCAGCAGACGGGTTCGCCGGTCATCATCAATACCAGTTTCAATATCCGCGGCGAGCCGATTGTCTGTACTCCCGAGCAAGCTTATCGCTGCTTCCTGGCGACGGACATGGACGTCCTGGTCCTGGAGAATGCGGTCCTATTGAAGGCCGACCAGCCGCAGTTGAAGCCGGAGGAAGTTGATCGGTATCTCGCACAATTTCAATTGGATTAACCGTATGTTTTTGATTGCTTCGCGTAGCTGTAAGATGGGCACTCCTGCCCGTCTCTGAGCTCGAAATACCCAATACAGACGGGCAGGAGTGCCCATCTTACGGATCAATAACAAGCTCGAATCAAACTGGACCACGACATGGCGCTAATCGAAGTCAATTGGAAACCGTCACCCAGGGAGCTGCGACAATTCGCCGCCCTCTGGTTTCCGTTGGCGTGCGCGATGTTGTGCTTCATGTTGTATCTCGCCACCGGATCGTGGCGTTATTCCGCCGTGCTGGGCAGCATCGCGGCGGTCCTGGCGGTCGTGGCCAATCTGAGTCCCGCATTTGCCCAACGACTGTTCGTGGCCTGGATGACGGCGGCCTTTCCCATCGGTTGGACCGTTTCACACTTGATGATGGGGTTGATTTACTTTTTGTTGATCACTCCCATGGGGCTGGTCATGCGATTGTGTGGTCGCGATGCAATGGGGCGAAAGTTTGAACCCAAACGGGATTCGTACTGGGTTCCGCACGAGACTCCCTCGGATAAAAAGCGGTATTTTCGACAGTATTGATTGTGACTAGAATCAAGGCAGATGGACGACAGCCAATTGACGGATCTCGATCCTTAGGGAAGCGAAATGATGACCGAATCGGCCCCCCCCGCCACTACCGTGAATTCTGCTCAGGACGATTTCTCGCAGCAAGCGGGCGAGTCTCAACCCGGCCTGTTCGCAGAATTCCTCGATTTTCTCGTCAACAACAAAGCCTGGTGGCTGACGCCGATTATCGTGGTTCTGTCGCTGGTAGGGTCACTGCTGGTTTTTGCGTCGGGAGTCGCTGCTCCCTTCATCTATGCTTTGTTTTAGGCGGGAAGCCTATCTCACAGTTTTTTCGAAGTCCGATTGGAGTTTTGAGCTGGCGCTGCTATAATAAAGTTCTGCTTGTCTTTTCAGCTCCTCTCGGCAATTGGCCATTGGATTCTGTCAGGTCCAATGGCGTCACACTTCGAACGCAGATCGCGTTCAGCGCATTCGGTCCTGGGACATTCCCTCAGAGACCACGAATGACTTTTGAAGAACTCGGGCTTGCGCAGCCCATCTTGCGCGCCGTGACAGCCGAAGGCTATCTCACTCCCACCCCCATTCAAGCCAAGTCCATCCCCCACCTGATGGAAGGCCGCGACCTGCTCGGAAGCGCTCAAACTGGCACCGGAAAGACCGCCGCGTTTGCTCTGCCCATCCTGCATCGACTGACTCAAGCCGGTCCCTCCACCGGTTCCGTCCGCCGAATTCGCGTCCTGATCCTGGCTCCGACCCGCGAGCTGGCCTCGCAAATTGGCGAGAGCCTGCGGGTCTATGGTGCGAATACGACGTTGCGTCAGGTGGTGATATTTGGTGGCGTCGGGCAACAGCCCCAGGTTCGCGCATTGCAGCGCGGGGTCGACATCCTGGTGGCCACACCGGGACGCCTGGTCGACCTGATGAATCAGGGCTACGTGGATCTCAAGTTCGTCACTACCTTCGTGCTCGACGAAGCCGATCGCATGCTGGATATGGGTTTCATGCCCGATCTGCGACGCGTGATTGCCAAGCTGCCCACGCAACGTCAGACGGTCTTCTTTTCCGCAACGATGCCGTCAGCGATTGAACAACTCGCCCATACCATTTTGAAGAATCCGATCCGGGTAGAGATCGCCCCGATCAAGGCGAATACTGATCTGATCGTCCAGTCGGTTTGTTTCATTGCGAAGCAGCAAAAATCACGGCTGCTGGTCCAGTTCCTGCGTACTCAAGAGATCGCCCGAGCCATCGTATTTGCCCGGACGAAACGGGGTGCCGATCGCATTGCCCAGGACTTGAATCGTTGTGGCATCGCTGCCGAAGCGATGCATGGGAACAAGAGCCAATCTCATCGCGAGCGAACCCTGGCGAGTTTCAAATCGGACCGCCCGCCGATTCTGGTGGCGACCGATCTGGCGGCTCGCGGCATTGATGTCGACAATGTGACGCACGTCTTCAACTATGACCTGCCGCATGAACCAGAGACCTACGTGCATCGTATCGGCCGGACCGGCCGGGCCGGTGCCACGGGGATTGCGGTGGCCTTCTGTGATCACGAAGAACGAGCCTACTTGCGGGCCATCGAACGGTTGCTGCGTAAGAATCTCGAAGTCGATTCGGCCCCGCCGTTGCATGCCAGCACGACCATTCCGCCGCGAGCACCGGATTCTGTATCGGATCGGCCAGCGGATAATTCGACAAACGAGAGACGTCGTCCGCCGCGTCACCGGACGGGCAATCCCAAGTCGGCTCCGCGATCATCGGGTTCGGGACCAGCGAACGGTCCGCACCGCAGCGGACCGTCGCAGAATAAGCGCCCCGCACCGAATTCGTCGCACTCGTAAGCAGATTTTAAAACGTCCCGAACAGCAGGTGCAGGCTCTTGCTGTTGATGGCGGATTTCACTCCGGTCTGCACGCCTGGATTGTCGCGGCAGATGGCCCAGTAGTGGGGCTTCAGTTCAGCGGCGTGCGGTTCCGTTCGTCCAATGTTTTTGCCGTCGCGCCAATCGTAAAACTCGCGTTGGAGTTGGGGCTCGGCGCCGACGGCAGCGGCCGACGACTTGGACAGGAGCCCGTTGGAAAACGTGGTTCCCACCTCTTGATGGAAGCCATAAAACCGGCGTCGCGCACCATAGTAAGTTGCAGCTTGCGAGCTGGACGTCACCCCCTCGGGATAGGTCCAGGCGGTCTGCGCGGCGGCCTCGCGGAACCGCGAGACGAAGTCGGCATGTGCGACGCGTTTCAATTCCGCTGTGGCTCCGGCTGGCACGGGACCACCGGCGTACCACTGCTGGTCGGCGACTTTCACGGCCAGATAGTCCAGATCCCAACTGAGTCCATTGGACACGGCCAGGGTCGGCGCTTTCGCATCTGTCGGCGGTGTGTAGTCCAGGCGTCCCCGCTCGTCGCGGTGTTCCACCGTTTGGAACTGGGTCCAAGTCTGTGACCGGAACCAGCCAGAACTGAGCCGCTGGTCGTTTGCCGACCAATCGACGCTGCCCCCTTCGAAGACGCCCGACGCCGGCCAGATCGGGAAGACCGCGCATTCGGGCGAGAACTTCAATCCCGCTGAGGGTGCGAACGGAGCGTACAGACTGAGACGGCTCAGCGAGACCGCGGATTTGCGCTGCTGATCCAGCCAGGTGAAACTGTGGACGCGCGACCGGATGCTGAATCCATCGGCAATCAGGGAATAGGCGAAGAGGATCAGGCAGGTCACACCGGCGATCGCGGGAACCGTCAGCACCATCAGTGCCAGGCGCCGGCGTTTGTACAGCCAGTAATAATTCAACGGGCCGATCAACAGCGTGAAGACCGTAATCAAACAGAGGAACGCAAACACTGGCACCGAGCCCACGCCCGGTATCAGAAATGTCAAGAATTCGGAATTGCCATTCCGGGAACTCATGCCGAATTTCCGCGGCCACTGTGCCAGGTAACGCGGCAGGGAGGACATCCACCAGGCCCAGTCACTCGCGTCACCGGGAAAGGGATTGTTCGGAAAGACATGCACCTGCCCCAGACCCCAATCGCGGTGTGAGAAAGTTTCCGCACCGATTTTCCAGCGGTCCGCTTCCACCGGCTCAGTCGTGCGCGTTGTGGCAATGCCGGGAGCGCCGCCCGTCTGAATCATGGCGGCGGTGATGATATTCGTTGGGCGATGCGTATCCGGCCGGCCGGCAGACCATTTGGCTGCCGCGTCGCGATCGAGCTGCAACGTCTGATTCAATTCGCCGTGTTGCGCAGCAGGCTGGCCCGTTCCATAGATCAGCAGCACGCCCCCCGCGGCCGCCCATTTCAGAATGGCATCTCGTTCGGACGCGGACAGTCGAGCACTCCAGTCCTGCCAATCGACGGCTACCAGGTCCACGCCGCTGTAGTCGATCCAATTGATGGGCAGATTTTGAGACGGCTGGACGACGACGTGGTCGCGTTCTTCGATCTGCCCACCCGAGCCATGGTGCCCGCCCGGCCCCCTGACACCTGACACGGTGGCCCATTCCGTCGCGACTGCATCTTCAAAAGGCTGTAGTTTTTTGTCGTCCAGGTTATCAGACGAGATTACCAGCAGTGATGTTCGGGGGAAGGCTCCGCCATAATCCGGCAGCGAGTGCCGTGAGCTGAGACCTTTCAATTCGGCCCCATTTTCCGCATAAACACGGACGCTGCCCTGCGTCCCCTGGCTGACCATCGGAATCGACAACGTGAAGTTGATCGTCGCTTGCTGCTCGACACGGACAGCGCGAATGACTTTGGGGCTGGCCGTATCGCGCCCCGACTCCAGTCCTTCGTACACAACCGTCAAGGAACGCGGCGGACCCATGTTCGCCAGCTTGATGCGCAACGGGAAATAGCCACCATAGGTATTCCCTGGCCACCGGGAATCGACTTGCAGTATCACATCCTCTTCGCGGCTGACGGCTTCCTGCCCGACGGCCCAAACTGTGGACGGACTCAGCATGCAGACTGCGAGCAACAAGCCGGCCAGGAGCGCCCGGATCCGGGAACGATCGGGTTCCTCGGCGCAACGCGAGTGAAATGACTCAGTGTGTGCATCGGCCATTGGTTTCACCCTTTGAGATCTTGCGGTAAGGAACGGGAGATCTCGGGGACAACTTCCAGAAGTCGGTCGACGAGCCGCAGTGTATCCCAGCCCTCCAACCGTGCGGCGTAGTCCAGAATCAGCCGGTGCCCCAGCACGCTGGGAGCGACCCGGCGAACCTCATCAAACCCCACATTGGGTTTGCCGGACAGCAGCGCCGCGGCCCGCGAGGTCGAAGCCAGGGCAATCGCCGCCCGGGGCGACGCCCCAAATTTCACGAACCGCTGCACTTCACTCGGCGCGCCCGCGTGACTGGGTTGAGTTGCCGTGACCAGCCTGGCAATATAGTTGGCCACCGACGCCGGCAGGTGGACGCGATCGGTGTCGTCGAACAGTCGCTGCAACTCAATCGCGGACAGCACTTCCTGCAGTTCGGGGGCCTCGCCGTGGCGGCGTGTGAGGATGATCTGTTCCAAGGTTTCGCTGGAGACGCCGCGTACCTGGATCTTGAACGTGAATCGATCCAACTGGGCTTCGGGCAGCGGATAGGTCCCTTCCAGTTCAATCGGGTTTTGAGTCGCCAGCACGAAGAAGGGGATCGGCAGAAGGTGCGTTTCGCCCAGCACGGTGACGCGTCGCTCCTGCATCGCTTCCAGCAGTGCCGACTGGGTTTTCGGGCTGGCACGGTTGATTTCATCGGCCAGAACGAGGTTCGCAAACACCGGCCCCGGATGGAACACCAGTTTTCGCTGATTGTTCTCTTCCTGCAAGATCGGCGTTCCGACAATGTCGCCGGGGAGCAGGTCCGGAGTGAACTGCACGCGACGAAACTTCAACCCCAGGAGTTTGGAGAGTGATTTGATCAGTTCCGTCTTCCCGAGTCCGGGGAGCCCTTCCAGCAACAAGTGGCCTCGAGCCAGTAAGGCGATGACGACCAATTCCAACAACTGCTCCTGCCCCAGCAACGCGCGTCCCAGTTCCGACTTCAATCGGTTCAGTTGCGTTTTGGCTGCATCAACTTGAGCAGGAGTGAGTAATTCGTCCCCCGCAGCCCCTGCAGTCACAGATATTTCAGACAAGGGAACTCCTTGGGATGGGTATTCAGAGGGGCAGTTTGGGGTGATGAACAGGAACCAGACCGAACGAATTCGTTCGGCTCTCGTAATGCATAGTAGTAGCGGTCATTGGACAAATTCCCCGCAGGGCTACGCCGCGAAGGATTCTGTGAGGGTTTATTGCACTTATACGACCCAATTCGTGATTCGAGTTGATGGGAGGGCGAGGGACCCAGAGGGTACCCCGCCGAGCCGCATAGTCTGGCGAGGTCCGATAAACGCTTGCGGTTCGGCAGGAGCCTCACCCTCCCATGGCGTCGAAATATCCTTCACGGCGTAGCCCGAAGGGGATACGTCTCGTAGCCCAGGGTTGCCCGCGCTAGCGGGCTACCCTGGGTCTCCAATCAATCTTGAACTCTACCCTGAAAGGGTTGCGTCCCGTGGCAGACGCAGCCAGCGTCTGTATTCTCTTCAATCCACAATGCAGCGTCACACCAGATTAGCACCGACGCTGGCAGCGTCGGCCACGGGGGCTCGACATTGCTAGCCTAGCCAGATGAAAATGCCGGTGACGGAACTCGCCCCGCGTTGCAGTGCCGGATTATATCCCGCTGCACTCGTGTGTGCCAATTGCGTCCGGCTCATTCTCGATTACAATGGTTGGTCATCAGCAACATTGCGTCGAATTGCAGCAATATTCGAAAGCGGAGCCAGCGATGTCGGACCAGTGGTATTACCAGGCTTTTGGCCAAGAGTTTGGTCCATTTGCTGAAGAAGAAGTGTTCCGCATGCTGCATATGGGGGAGCTGACTGCGGATGATGAAGTGCGCGAAGGAACTGCGGGGCCGTGGACCAAGGCCCGGGCCGTCTCGGGTTTGATGGAGCTGGTCACCGCAGTCGCAGTGAAGACGGCGGAAGTCGCGACCGACATTGACAGCTTCTCGCTGGTCGATGAGCAGGAGGTTCCCCCCGCGCCTGATTCGAAGGAATTCGCCGTTGATGCGGACTTCGAGCTGGATCCCGAAATCGCCCAGGACATCAACGAATTTGACCAGCCGAAAACAGTCGTCGAGCCAGACGAGGAAGAGGATGAAGTTGAGGAAGAGGAACCCGCTGTCTGGTATTTCCAGACCTTCGGCACCGAACTGGGTCCCGTAGCCTTGAGTGAATTAGTCAGGCTGGTTGATCGCGGAGAACTCGGCCCCAGTGACGCGATTCGCATGGGGACTGCAGGCGACTGGATCACTGCCGGAGAAATTCCCGCCCTCTTTCCCATGGGTCAAGCCACTCCCCGGCCCCCGACATCTCGTCGGCCGACAGCAGAGCCCACCACGCCGACGTCGAATTGGGAGCCGTTTTCTCCCGCACCGGTCCCGACATCGCCTGCCGAGCCCGATTGGAATGCTCCACAAACGCAACCGTTGGGGACCGCCGCGCAGGCTTGGACCGCACCTGATGCTGCCACCGATATCAACTGGTATTGTTTTGTCGACGAGCAGGACATCGGGCCGTTGAGCATCACGGATCTGCAAGGGATGGCCGCAGCCGGAAGAGTCACCGCTGACGTTTACGTCAGGTACGGCGCGCAAGGCGAATGGGTGCTGGCTTCTCAGGTGCCCAACCTGTTGCCATCCATCGAGGCTGCTCCGGCATCGGCATCGCAAGTCGTCTTCGTACCCGTCGCGCCAGCACCAGCGCCATTGAGCATTGCTGATGCCGAACGCTCCGAACTCGTCCAGCAGCTACTGGCCCTGCTGAAAAAGGAAGGTCTGCAGACGTCTTTGATGGGGACCATTAATACGTCGGCTCCTCTGACGGGCGCGGGTTGGTACTGCAATATCAGCGGCAGCGTGATGGGGCCGGTGTCCATTGAAGCGCTGGTGCAGATGGTCTTGCAGAAGCGGATTTTCCCCGATGACTTGATTCGCCTGGGTGATTCCAGCGAATGGTTCCCCGCCAGTACGGTCCCCGATCTCTTCCCCGACAGCACTGGAAAGGGGAAGAAGGGCCAGGAAGACGAACTGAGCGTCATGGCACGCATCGATCAGATGTATCAGGAAGCCCAGGAGGCCAAAGCCAAGCAGGAAGCAGCAGAAGCTGCGAATCCATCGGCGAAATCGAACAAGGCGGAGGTCTCGCGAAGACAGGCCGCCAACATGATGCACGATATCAATGCCAAGATGGCTCGGGGAAAAACCGAAGCCGAATTGGCGGCAGAAAGGGCCGCGAGACGCGAAGAGTTCTATGCCAAATTCAAACTCGATCGACGGTCGATCTCGGTCATCGTGGTGCTGGCGGTGATTGGCGGAGGGTACTTGCTGACGCCCATCCTGTTAGCCAACGTGTTCGCCGGACAGGCCTACGAGGCGTTGCTGAAAATTCAAGCCGGAGTGGTCAAGGACAAAGAAAAGGGAGTCGACCAGCCGACTTGGGAAAAGAAATCGAAGGAACTCATCAAGACCATCGATGTGCAGGCCAAGGTCGTGAGAGGTGGGGCGGCCAAGTCGGCGAAACGCGATGTCGCACGCATGGCGAATTATTTGAAGGAAATGGTCCGCGCTCTCGCCAAAAAGCCCGCCCCAAAAGCGAAAGCCAAAGCCAGCGAAGAAGAATACGCGCGTGCCCTCAAGAATTTTGAAGAATACAAGAAATTCGCCAAGAAGAAACTCAACAAGAAGTAGCCACAACAATGAGATTTGCAGGACGAAACGCATTGGTCACCGGAGCCTCCCGCGGGATTGGCCGCGCCGTCGCGCTGGGTTTGGCGAAGGAGGGGGCCAATGTGGCAATCAATTTCCGCTCGCACCCCGAGGAAGCGGAACAGGTCGCGACAGACGTTCGCAGCCTGGGAGGCCAGGCGATTCTGGTTCAGGGAGACGTGGCCGATCAGGCCGCCGTCGAAGGGATGGTCAAGCAGGCCGCTGACGCATTCGGCTCGCTGGATCATTTTGTCTCGAATGCCGCGTATAGCGACCGCCAGTTGATGGTCGACGCGGACATGGCGGGCTTTCGCCGCACGGTCGACGTGACGATGTGGGGGGCGTTCTATGGGCTGCGCGCCGCAGCCCAGCAGATGATCAAGCAGGGCCAGGGAGGCTCGATCGTCATTGTCAGCTCGCCCCATGCGCAGCTCGCCATTCCCACCGCCATGGCCTACAACATGTCGAAGGCGGCGATCGATCATATGGCCCGGACGGCAGCCATCGAACTGGTCGATCACCGCATTCGAGTCAACACCGTTTATCCCGGCTGGATCGACACGCCGGGCGAACGCAAGTTCTTCACGGAAGAACAAATGCAGGCCGGCGGTCAGGCACTTCCCTGGAAGCGACTGGGGACTCCCGAAGAAATCGCCAAGGGAATACTGTTCTGCCTCAGTGCTGACGCCGACTACATGACCGGCAGTATTCTGACGATGGACGGCGGTGTCAGCCTGCCGTGGTGGTCCAATCGGTCGTCTGGCGAAATGTAACGCCGCAGCAAGACAAACAGCCCGGCAACATGACGTTGTCGGGCTGTTTTGTTCGATTCAGCAATGCTAGCTCTGCAACGCAGAAGATTAGCGGTTGGCTGCAGCCGCACGGGCCTGCGGTGTGACGCGCTTGTTGACGTCGGTTTCCAGGACGCCGAACGCTTGTTCGTGTCGTTGAACCGCCATGCTGAGCGCTGCCAGCAGACGCTTGGCAGTGAAAAAGTTCAGGACCAGACGACGTTGAATCTGGATCGGCGCCGTCTGAGCACCAAACGGCTGGGGATTCAGACCGAAGTCCAGAATCAGTTCTTCGGGCGAGCCGGTGACTCGCGCAAAATTCGCGTAGAATGGGTCCAGTCCGGCGATCTCCACTACAGATTGCATCGTCGGTACTTCGCCTTCGGGCTTGTCAGTCGCCATGCTCTCTCCTCACAAGTTTTCGTTATCGAGTTCGGGACACCGTAAACAGGTACGATCCTCGCACCATCAATCCACATTGGACGCTCAACTGACCCACTGCTGATCAAGACACGTCTTTGTCGACTGCAACGGTTGTCCCCAAAGTAGCAATACTGAGGACACTTCGACACAAATCCGGATCAAACTTGATAGTTTTGCTCAGAAATGCTTGCGAACGTGTAGCAGTGAACTTAGTTCGCCGGGATTCGGTTGACAAGGTCAAATTACCCCCGAAATTGTTAAATTCTCTGACCGCAGAGGACACACGCGGGGCGGAGGTCGCCATGCTGGCTGCCCGGAGTGGTGAACACGACAGAATAGTCTCTGCATTTCTCCTTGTCTGCCATTTTGTGACGCTTTAGCCAAACGGCATCGTGAGTCAGACTCTTGATCCTGAAGGGATCGCAGAAATTAGCCGGTGGTTGAGCGCAGCGATACCACCGGTTTGTGAGGTAATTTACGTCCGACCCTGAAGGGGTCGCACTGATACGCTCTGCGACCCCTCCAGGGTCGGATTTTGAGAGATCTTCATTCCGGTGGTGTCGCTGCGCTCAACCACCGGCTAATCTCTTGAATCCCTCCGGGATAGATGCAGGCTAGCCGCCCTACTTTCCTCAGCTAGAGCGTAACACAACTTGCAGAACCCAATCGGCGTCATTGCAGCCATACCTCACGCGGGTTATAGTCTGAAAATCGGCCACTCTCGGCCCTGATGGTTGAACTCCGATGAGGACTGGAAGATGCAGCGAACCGATCTGCGGATGCGTTTGGCATTGGCGTTGCTCGTGAGTTGGATCGGCTTGGGCACCAGCGTGTTCGCTGCGCCGCCCCCGGGACCGGTCGTCCCGCATGCTCAGGACAAACCACCGGGTCCCGCTCTGTCGCCGGCCGACGCCATCAAACAGATGACGGTTCCCAAGGGTTTCACCGTGGAAGCGGTGGCCCATGAACCGGATATCGTCAATCCGGTCGCCATGGCCATTGATGAACGCGGCCGGTTCTGGATTACCGAAAGTTTCGAGTATCCGCGTCGCGAAGCTGGTCCGGGTAAAGACCGTGTCAAGGTTCTGGAGGATACGGACGGCGACGGCAAGGCGGACAAGTTCACGGTATTCGCCGAGGGCCTCAATATCCCTTCGGGGATTGCCGTCGGGCATGGTGGCGTCTGGGTGGCCAACGCACCCGACATCCTGTTCCTTCAGGACACCGACGGTGACGGCCGGGCGGACAAGCAGGAGGTCGTCGTCACCGGCTTCGGACGAAAAGATACGCACGAGCTGCCGAATTCACTGACGTGGGGACCCGACGGCTGGCTCTATGGTCTGAACGGCGTCTTCAACTTCAGTCATGTGAAGTACCCGGAAAAGTCGCCCCATTTCAAACCCGACCACCCCGGCTGGCCCATCACCTGCGCCCTGTTCCGAATTCATCCCCAGACCCGGGAATTCCAGGTCTTTTGCGAAGGGACCAGTAACCCGTGGGGAGTTGCTTTCGATCAGGATGGCAGCGCCTTCGTCAGCGCGTGTGTCATCGACCATCTGTGGCATCTGGTCGAGACCGGCTACTACCATCGGCAGGGCGGGGCCTATCCTCCCTTCACATGGAAGATTGGCTCGATTGTCAAGCACAAGCACCAGAAGGCCGCCTATTGTGGCATTCATTACTTCGACAGCGACGCCTACCCCGCCGAGTATCGCGGCCGACTGTATATGGGGAACATCCACGGCGGTTGCTTGAATGTCGATTCGCTCAAACGGGACGGAGCAACCTATGCGGGCTCAGGCGAGCCCGACTTTCTTACGGCCAATGATGCGTGGTTCATGCCCGTCGTTCAAAAAACGGGACCCGACGGGTGCCTCTATGTTCTTGACTGGTACGATCGGTATCACTGCTATCAGGACGCAAACCGCGATCCGGCGGGAATTGATCGATTGAAAGGCCGCCTCTATCGCGTTCGGTATCAAGATACTCCGCGGGCAGGCAAGCTGGATCTCGGCAAAGAAACCGACGATCAATTGATTGCGCGGCTGGGGACTCACAATGATTTTCTGCAAAGCACCGCTCAACGAGTCCTGACCGAACGCTTGTTCGGAGGCGACAAAGAACTGGTTGCCGGACTTTCTCAGAAGTTGTATGAGCTGGTGACCGCGACTGACAAAACAAAGTCGTTGGCCCAGCAAAGGCGAGCGCTGTTCCTGCTTTGCAGCCAAGACGCGATCGATCCGAAATGGCACTGGGCGTTGCTGCAACATGCGGATCCCATAGTGCGGGCCTGGGCCGTGCGGGCAACAGCGAGCGTGAAGAACCTCGATGAGACAATTGAAGCGAGTGCGGGAGATTTGGCGCGAGACCCGTCGCCCGATGTTCAACTCCAAGTGGCCATCGCCGCACGCAAGCTCGATCCCAAAAATCCGGCCAGCATCTTGCTGGATGTGCTGGCGAACTGCGGCAATGACCCGCTGATTCCTCATATTGTCTGGCAAAATCTGAATCTTACGCTGGAGCACGGAACGACTGAGTTTCTCAACCATGTCGCCCAACGAACGGCCCGTGACAACATCAACATTGGGTTGATCCTACCACGTGTCGTTGAGCGAACCGTCGCCCAGAAGACGCTCGACACCCCGACGGTCGTGAAGCTCGTCGAACTGCTGATCCAAGGCAACTTTGTCGACAACACGGTCGCCCAGCAATGCCTGGCGGTGTTATTCACCCGAGCCCAGTCTGGTGAAATCTCGAAAGCAGATCTGGACAATCTCCAGCACGGCCTGGCATTCCTCTTGAAGCCGATATTGAAAAACAAAAGCCATCCCCTGCATCTCGATGCAACATTGCTTGCCGCGAGTTGGAGAGATCGCGATTCCTTGTCTGCCCTGCGCGAAGTTTTCGTCCAGATAGGATCGCATCCAGATCATCGACGCATACAGGCATTAGAGGCCTTGGTGGCTGCTCGAGTGGCGATCTTGAAAGACGTTACGACCATCCTGGCAATCCGTTTGGATAACTTCCGCCAAGGCAGCAGGGAGCATCGACAGGGCATCATGCAAGCCGGCTCGTTGGCTTTTCGTGCTCACATTCTGGCGGTACTGGGCCGTCAAAACGACCCGGGGCTCGCGCCGACGTTGTTGCAAATGTATTCGACGCTGGATCCTGATTTGCAGCCGCGCGTCATCGAGTTATTGACGCAACGGGCCGATTGGGGCAAAACGCTGATCGCGGCGATCGCCAATAAATCCATCCCCGCGAACGCGATCAACGTGAATCAAGTTCGCAAACTTATGGCTTCTAAGGATGAGGAACTCAAAAAGCAGGTGATTGCCACCTGGGGGACAATCCGCGATGAACGCAACCCGCAACGCGAACACGTCATCGCCGAGATGCGCCGCGTCCTGCGGACTAGTACAGGTGACCCCCACGCAGGCCAGAAGATTTTTTCCAAGGTCTGCGGTCAGTGCCACAAGATTTACGGGGAAGGTGCCGAAGTTGGGCCGGACATTACTTTGAACGGTCGCAGTTCCTTCGAGCAATTACTCTCGAACGTGTTCGATCCCAGCCTGGTGATCGGTGCCTCGTATCAGGCCCGCACGATCGTAACGGCTGATGGCCGCGTGCTGACCGGTCTGGTAGCAGAAGACAACGACCAGCGAGTTGTCCTGAAGGTGCAGGGCGGGAAGGTCGAGACGATTCCGCGAGATCAGATCGAAGAGTCCAAGCTCAGCTCGCTCTCGATGATGCCCGAAGATCTGGAAAAGCAGCTCAAACCGCAGGAAATTGCTGATTTATTTGCGTTCATCACACTCGATAAACCTCCAACGGATCCCGAGGCGAAACGCCTGCCAGGTTTGGGGGCAATCGAACCGCGTTCGACCACTGACCCCAAGTTGTTCAACGAACTCGTCAACGAAGTGGCTCCAGGATTCACGCTTACGGAATCGGGTGAGGGAGGCATCGCGATCCTCGCCAATCACTTCGGCCGCCAAGGCGTCTTGCAAACGCACCCTGTCAGCCGCGACAAAGCCTGCGTGATGACGCGCGTGATCAAAATTCCTGAGGGCAAGAAGGCGCGATTGTTGCTGGATGTGTCGCATGACAAGCAAGGCAATTGGCGATTGATCGTGGCGGGAAACGGAGAACGACTGGTCGATGAGATGATCTCCCGCGAATCCATGAAGGGTAACTGGGCTTCGTTCAACGTCGACCTCTCCAAATTCAGCGGCAAAGAAGTCAAACTGCAACTGATCAATCAGGCCAACGACTGGAGCTACGAATTCGGATATTGGGGACGAGTCGAGCTGGTAATCGAGTAATTTCACAGTGAGTCTGTTACCCCGGTAGGGGTGAAGACAAAATCTCCGAACTTGAGTCAGTTCCGCAGTTTTTGCCGGATAACGATTCGCTCTTGAAAGTCTTACAAGAACTCGACTTGTATCAATGTGTCCATCGATCAAGGCACGCTTCACACAACATCTTGCCAGAAACGGCTTTATGAGATAGAACTCCGACCTGTTCGCTAGGTAATTCTCGGAAAGTGAATGCTGGGAGCCGGATTTGCTTTAGTTCTCGACATCGACAGTCGCAGCGTGAGTTCGCCATGGATGGTGGCTTAGCTGGGACGGAATTGGCCGGTTGAGATCCCGCACATCTTGCCGGAAGATTCGCCCCTTACTCAAGACTCAGGATGCCCCGGAGCATGGACGCTCGATTTAAGGGTATATGTTTGGCTGTCCTGGCACTTAGCTCAGTGGCGGCCACCGACCGGTCTCGCAATTTCGTGGTGACGGCACCGACGTTCGAAATTGCGAAGCAGGTCTCTTACCAGGCGGAAGTTTATCGCCATAAACTGGCGGTCGAATGGCTCGGCAAGCCGCTGCCCGCTTGGAAGTATCCGTGTACGGTGAACGTGAAAGTCGGCCAGATTGGTGCCGGTGGGGCGACCACGTTCGTCTTCACGGGTAACTCTGTCGGCGACTTCAAGATGAACATTCAGGGGCCGCTGGATCGGATTCTGGACTCCGTGCTGCCGCATGAAATCAACCATACGATCTTCGCCGAGCACTTCCGTCGTCCGCTGCCACGATGGGCCGACGAGGGTGCGGCAACATTTGTCGAAGATGAATCGGAACGCCGCCGCCAGATGTTGCTCGCCATGCAAGTCCTGCAGACGCCGCGCCGCATTCCGCTGCGGACATTGCTGGGAATCATGGACTATCCCAAGGACATGCAGGACGTCCTGCACCTCTATGCGGAAGGTTATGTGCTGGTCGAACTGCTGATCCAGAACGGTGGTCGGGGCAAGTTTCTGGCGTTCCTGAAAGCGGCGAACACCGACGGCTGGGACCGCGCACTCCACGCTTACTATGGACATGCTGGGATCGACTACCTGGAGCGGGACTGGAACAAATGGGTGTTGGCGGGATGCCCCGCCAAGGCGGCTCCGACAGGAACCGTGCTCGCCGCAGCTGAACAGCCGGCGGTACAACAACAGGCCGAGAACATCCTCGCTCGTTCACAAGCCCCGGAACGGGAACCAGTCACTATCCAGGGTCTTGCCGAACCGCAAGTCATTCTCGCCGCCGCACCGCAACCAGGATATAAACGCGGCCAGGGCCTACAGGCGCCCCCACCGGTCCGGCGTTCTGTTCCCAACGCGACAATCTCGGACGAGCCGGTCATGTTGAGCCAGGTCGAGTTGGGTTCCGGAACCGCGTTCGACAACTCTCTCGCAAGATCCGCAGCACCGCGGACGGCGTCAGTCAAAACCACCCGCACACCACCGCCGCAACTCGTTGCGGAAGTCGAGCAGGAACCGATCGAAGAGGAATCCGAACCCGAGACAATCATTCGCCCCTCGCGACCGTCTCGACCGGTGCGAGCCGCCATGCCGAAGATTCCACCGCGCACTCTGATGACGCCCCTGTTGCGACTGGACAGCCGACCGCAATACGGCCAGGCCCAGCCCTTCCCACGCGACGAAGCGTAGTTCTCCGGATCCGCTCTGCCATGCCTGAAGTCCCTGAGCCACTGCTGCATGTCGTGCTGTATCAGCCCGATATCCCGCAGAACACAGGCAACATTGGACGCACCTGCGTGGCGGTCGGTGCCAAGCTGTGGCTGATCCGTCCGCTGGGCTTTTTCCTGGACGCCAAGCATCTGCGGCGAGCGGGGATGGATTATTGGCCACTGCTGGATTGGGAAGCGGTCGACAGTTGGGCCGACTTGCTCGAGAAACTGCCCGGCCGGCGATTCTGGTTCATTGAAGATTACGGCTCGCGGCTGGTCTGGGACGCCAGTTTTTCGCCCGGCGATGTCATCGTGCTGGGGAGTGAATCGCGCGGTCTGCCGGTGAGTCTGTTGGCCGAACATCCGACCCAGGTCTTGAAGCTGCCAATGCTGCCCACGGTCCGCAGCCTGAACCTCGCGAGTACCGCCAATACCGTGGTTTATGAAGCTGTGCGGCAGTTCGGTGGATTGGCCGGAGCAAGCGAATAAGGTCACTCGCCAGCTTGCGGTCGGCCAATCGTGACGATCGGCCGCTCACGCTCGCTGAGAATGCCACGGAACACGATTTCCAGCATGGACGTGTGCTGTTCTTCCAATGACACCGTGCGACCGTTGAAATGGTTCGTGAACATCGTCCCATACAGCAGATATCCCACGGTGTCCAGAATGCGTTCGGCCGGCAGATCGCAACGCAGATGACCGGAAGCAATCAGGCTGCGGTAGAGCTCGCGCCAGACTCCCACATTCGCATCGCGATATTCGAAGTAGGTCGGACGTTTGCGGTCTTTGAAGATCGCCCGCTCCTGGATGATCAACTCGACGTATTGTGGATGTTGATCGAAAAAGTCCAGATAGGCGCGGATTGCCAAGCTGATCCGGTCGAACGGACCGTCCGCTTTCCGGGCCGCCTCCAGAACCGCTTGCTGCATCTGGGTCATGCCCAAATCGACACAGGCAAAAAACAGCTCCTGCTTCCCCGAGAAATACAGGTAGACGGTCCCCTTGGCGACCCCGATCTCAGCGGCGACTCGCTCCATTTCGCAGGCGTTGTAGCCCAGTTCCGCAAACAATCCTGCCGCAGCTTCAATGATCGACAAGCGCCGCAGATTGCGCCGCGTCGAGGCGGCCTCGTGGGGTGTGGAAGGGATACTCATGGGACACGAACTCAAGCTGCGGCCGAACTGAGGGGAGTCTGTTGAATCGGTTTTGCTGCGGACTGCGATGACTGGTCCAAGCGATATCATCGCAAAGTCCGACATGATCCGACGTAATGTCTTGTCCTGGACCGAATTTGTCTGCGACTTGACCGTTCCCCTATTGATTTTCACTGATTTGAGAATACAATAGCGCGCTAACGGTAACCGACTGACTGGTCAGTCATATTATGAGCGATTGACCGGGGCAATGCAACTAGAACATTCTTCGTGGTCTTCCACAACGCTATGTCGCACATGCAGTTTCCACTGATAAGTGATGCTCGTTCGCGAAGCCGGATATGGACCTGTCTGGCCCTATTGACGGGTAGCGTCGCGTTGGGATTATCGGGCTGCAAACAGGAAGTGGCCCAGAAGCCCCCGGCGAAACCGGCCGAGGTGATGGTCTCGGTTCCTGTTGAGGAAACGGTGACCGAATTCGAGGAAGTGACCGGACGAACTTGGGCCGTCAATACCATCGAAATTCGGTCGCGAGTTAGCGGCTATCTCAATAAGGTCTATTTTCGAGACGGCTCCGAAATCAAAGCCGGCGAGCTGCTGTTCGAAATCGACAGGCGCCCTTTCCAGGCAGAGTTAGACAAGGCTGTCGCCGCCGTGAAGCAGGGGGAAGCTCATCTCGAGCGCCTGGTACGCCAGGAGCAGCGCATGAAGAAGTTGCTGCCGACAAAATCCATCACTATGGATGAATTCGAAGCGATTACATTCGAACGTGCCGAGGCCGAAGCAACCCTGAATGCGTCCAGGGCGGCCGAGGAAGCTGCCCAACTGAATTTGAATTATACGCAGGTGACTTCCAAAATCAGCGGTACCATCGGACGCCGTCTGATTGACGAGGGAAACCTTGTCAAAGCAGACGAAACCTTGCTGGCTACGGTGGTCTCACTGAATCCCATCTATGCCTATTTTGATCTTGATGAACGTACTTATTTGCGTCTGCGACGTCTGATTCAGCAAGGTACCATCAAGTCTCCTCAGGACATTGACTGGCCCGTAAAAGTCGCGGTGGCGGACGATCCCGAATTTGCGATGGACGGGGTGATTCGATTTATCGACAACCAGTTGGACGGCAGCACCGGCACCTTGCGTGGCCGGGCATTGGTGCATAATCACGATGGATTGCTGTCGCCAGGTTTGTTCGTCCGTCTGCGAGTCCCGATTGGTGCGGAACACAAGGCCATCCTGGTGCGTGAAGAAGCCCTGGGCTCCGATCAAGGTCAGCGATTTGTCTACGTTGTGGAAACCGTCAAGAACAAGGAAACCGGTCTCGAAGAAGAGGTTGTTGCGTATCGCCGCGTGCAGATCGGCATGCTGATCGGCGGACGGCGCGTGATCGAAAGTGGACTGAAACTCAACGAGCGAGTGATCGTGACCGGCTTGCAGCGCGTGCGGCCGGGCGCGAAAGTCCAGGCCAAGATGGTTGACAAGGACGGCAAGCTGATCGCGCAGGTGGCACCTGCGGCCCAGGCTCCCACCCCACAAAAAACGGCCGAAGCGACTCATGGATCGGGTAAGTAGTCATCGTCAGGGCCAGAGAAACCCCCGATTGTGTTCTCGCGATTTTTCATAGACCGGCCGATATTTGCTTCGGTGATTTCGATCCTGATTACCCTCGCGGGCGGGATTGCAGTGTTCACATTGCCCATCGCGCAATATCCGCCGGTGGCACCCCCGACCGTCCAAGTCGACTGTAACTATCCGGGTGCCAGCGCCCAGGTGGTCGCTCAAACGGTCGCTTCGCCCATTGAGCAACAGGTCAATGGTGTGGAAAACATGCTCTACATGTCTTCCCAAAGTACGAGTGACGGCTCCTACACCTTGACCGTGACATTTGCCCCGGGCGTCAATCTGAATCTCGCGCAGGTCCTCGTTCAGAATCGCGTCAGCCTGGCGCTGCCCCTGTTGCCCGAGGTCGTGCGGCAGACGGGCGTGATGACCAAAAAACGCTCTCCGGACATCTTGCTCACGGTCAGTCTGCATTCTCCCCACGGGCGCTACGACCAGCTCTATCTCAGCAATTATGCGTTGATGCACCTCAAGGACGAACTGTCACGGCTGCCGGGCATCAGTGAAGTGCTGGTGTTTGGTCAGCGTGACTATTCGATGCGACTGTGGGTGGATCCAACCAAGCTTTCCGTGCGGGGTTTGGCCGTCAATGATGTCGTTGACGCGATCCGCGAACAGAATTTGCAGGTCGCCCTGGGACAGATGGGACAGGCACCCCAGTCGGATGGCCAGTCGCAACAGATTCCCTTGAGCATGACCGGGCGGCTGACGGAAGTTGGCGAATTCGAAAAGATCATCCTGCGGGTCACCCCCGACGGGCGAAAGATCACGGTCAAAGATATCGGCCGTGTCGAAATGGGGGCCCGCAGCTCGGACATCAACAACCGCTTTGACGGCAAACCGACTGTCGGCCTGGCCATCTTTCAGTTGCCGGACGCCAACGCGTTGCAGACCGCTGATATGATTCAGGCGTCGATGAAGGAATTGTCCAAGTCTTTCCCCGATGACGTCGAGTTCGAGATCGGCTACGACACGACACCGTTCATCCGCGAGTCGATCGCGGAAGTCTTCAAATCGCTCCGCGACGCCATCATCCTGGTGGCCATTGTCGTGCTGATTTTTCTCAAGGGCTGGCGAGCCGCCATTATCCCGTTGATTGCCGTTCCGGTCGCCATTATCGGGACGTTTGCGGCACTGGCGGTCGCGGGCTTCAGTCTCAATAACCTCACCCTGTTCGGCCTCGTACTGGCGATCGGTATCGTCGTCGATGACGCAATCGTCGTGGTCGAAGCGGTGGAACATCATATTGAACGTGGCCTCACCCCGCGCGACGCGGCGATCAAGGCGATGGACGAAGTTTCGGCTCCGATCATTGCCGTGGGTCTGGTGTTGTGCGCGGTCTTCATTCCGTGTGCGTTCATCTCGGGAATCGTCGGGCAGTTCTTCCGCCAGTTCGCGATGACGATTGCCATCTCGACGATCATTTCGACCTTGAACTCCCTGACCCTCAGCCCGGCCCTCGCGGCTTTGTTATTGCGGCCGAAGTCCGCCAAACGGGACCCCCTGACGTGGCTGTTCGATTTGACGCTGGGCTGGTTGTTCACTGCGTTTGACCTGGGTTTTCGCTACTCGACGGGGGTCTATACCAAGATCGTCGGCGGCATGCTGCGCGTCCCGATTGTCGTGCTGGCCGTCTACGGCGGATTGGTGTTTCTGACGTTCTGGGGCTATCGGCAGCTCCCCACCGGATTTATCCCGTCGCAGGACAAGGGCTATTTTTTGGCCAGCGTGCAGTTGCCGGACTCGGCGGCCGCCGGCCGGACCCGCGACATCATCGCGCGGATCGAGAAAATCGCGATGGAGACGCCGGGTGTCAAGAACGTGAACTCGGTCGCCGGAAACTCGTTCATGTTGAGTGCCTACGGCTCGAATTTCGGGTCGATGTTTATCATCCTGAAGAATTTCAGCGAGCGGAAATCTCACGAGCTGAGCGGCGACGCGATTTTGGCAACATTACGCAAACGTTACTCGACGGAAGTCCCCGAAGCCCTGGTCAATGTCTTCGCGCCCCCGGCTGTCTCGGGACTGGGACGTGCGGGCGGTTTCAAGTTGATGATTGAAGACCGTGGTGACGGCGGACTGGAATTGCTGCAGAAGCAGACCGACAACATCGTGGAACAAGGGAATGCCGTCAAAGATGAGAACAAGAACCCGAAGCTGACTGGCTTGTTCACAGTCTACAAGGCGAACTCGCCGCAATTGTTTGTCGATGTCAATCGTCAGGAGTGCCTGACCCAGGGGGTCCAACTGGGGGATGTCTTCAGTACCCTGCAGGCCTATCTGGGATCGCGCTACGTCAACGACTTCAATCGTTTTGGCCGCACGTGGCAGGTGGTGGTGCAGGCGGATAGTCAATTCCGCAATGACATCGACGATGTGAAGCGGCTGGGAGTGCGGAACTCGCAGGGGCGAATGGTGCCGCTGGGCACGCTGGCCAGCTTGCGCGAAGTCAGCAGCCCGCTCGTCCTGACCCGCTACAACATGTACCCGGCCGCCGCGATTCAGGGCAACGTCGCCAATGGTGTCAGCACCGGTCAGGGGATTGAGATTATCGAGGGTCTCTGCAATGCCGAGCTGCCCTCGTCGATGTCGTTCGAATGGAGCGAGATCACGTTCCTGGAACGCTATTCGGGCAACACGGGCATGATGGTGTTCTTCTTCTCCGTGGTGTTTGTATTTCTGTTGCTGGCCGCCTTGTACGAAAGCTGGACGCTGCCCCTGGCGGTAATTCTGGTCGTGCCGATGTGCGTGCTGAGCTCCATCGCCGGCGTCGCCTATATGAAGCTGGATATCAATATTTTTACGCAGATCGGGTTCGTGGTGCTGATCGGGCTGGCGAGTAAAAACGCCATTCTGATCGTGGAATTCGCCAAATTCCGGCGAGATTCGGGCGTCAGTGGGCGGGAAGCCACGCTGCATGCCTGTGAGCTCCGTCTGCGGCCCATCATGATGACCTCGTTCGCGTTTATCCTGGGGGTACTGCCGCTTGTGGCAGCCCATGGTGCCGGGGCCGAAATGCGGCGGGCGCTGGGCACTGCAGTGTTCAGCGGGATGTTGGGGGTGACGTTCTTCGGAATCTTTTTGACGCCGGTTTTCTTTTATGTGATTGATTGGTTGTCGAGTCGCCATTTGTTCTCCAGCGGAACTTTCCCCGGGATTGGAAAACTGGCTCTGGACGTGATCAGCCTGGGTTTCCTGCGGCGTCCGTTGGCCCAGGTCTGGGATCGGTTGAAACAGAACGGTCCACGAGGGCCGCAGCCTGCAGGCACGATGCAGGCCACTGAGTCAAAAGTCGCCATCAATCCACCCCCGACGCAACCGGCCGCCTAGGGTGTGTTTGATGAATCCTAAAGCGCAGGCAGGCACAGGTTTCTAACATTGAATTGGCTCCCCTCGCCTCGGTACTCCGGGGAGAGGGGCTGGGGGTGAGGGGCACGATCAATCACTGACGTGGGATCCAGTAGGATCAAGAAAATGGCACCTTTGAACAGCCGATCGAACGACGCTCGGAAAGCCCCTCACCCCCGTCCCCTCTCCCCGGAGTACCAGGGCGAGGGGGGAGTTATATTCTTTCAGTGACCGCAATGTGAGCTTGCCTTTATGTTTTCACGGTTTTTCATCGATCGGCCGATCTTTGCGTCGGTGCTGTCGATCATCATCACGCTGGCTGGCGGCATCGCCGTGTTTGCGCTGCCGGTGACGCAGTACCCGGAGATTACGCCTCCCACCGTTGAAGTTTCCGCCGTCTATCCCGGTGCTAACTCCAAGGTCGTGGCCGACACCATTGCCGCTCCCATCGAGCAGCAAGTGAATGGAGTCGAAGGCATGATGTACATGTCTTCGCAATGCACCAACGACGGCAACTACACGCTGACGGTGACGTTTCGATCGGGGACTGACCTCAATCTGGCCCAAGTGCTGGTTCAGAACCGCGTGGCCCTCGCGCAGCCCATTTTGCCCGATCTGGTGAAACGCCGTGGCGTGACGGTCAAAAAGAAGTCCCCCAGCGTGCTGATGATCGTCAATCTGTTTTCTCCAGACGGCAGCCGCGACAATCTGTACCTCAGCAATTACGCGACGATCCAATTGCGTGACGAGCTATCCCGCCTGGCCGGCGTGGGCGATATCTCGTTCATGGGGCAGCGCGACTACAGCATGCGCGTGTGGCTGGATCCCGATCGCATGACGTCCCGCAATCTGACGGCAAGTGACGTCGTGCATGCGATTGAACAGCAAAATGCGCAGGTCGCCGCCGGACAGATTGGCCAGCCTCCTGCTCCCGATGGGCAGGTCTTTCAATACACGATGACCACGCTGGGCCGGCTGGCCGAGGATGAGCAATTCAGTGAGATGATCATCAAGTCCGATACCAACGGCCGCATTACCCGCCTGCGTGATGTGGCCCGGACGGAACTCGGTGCGCTGGGCTATGATCAAGTCTGCACGCTCGATGGTCAGCCGTCGGTGGCCTTGTCGGTCTATCAACTGCCCGGTTCGAACGCCTTGCGGACGGCTCAGCAAGTTCGCGCCAAAGTCGAGGAACTCAAGTCGCGGTTTCCCAAGGGGGTGGATTACTCCATCGTTTATGACACGACTCCGTTCATCGAAGAATCGGTGAATGAAGTGTTCAATGCCCTGCGCGATGCCGTGTTGCTGGTGGCGATCGTTGTCCTGGTGTTTTTGCAGGGTTGGCGAGCAGCCGTCATTCCGCTGGTCGCCGTCCCGGTCGCCATTGTCGGCACGTTCGCCACGATGGCCGCGTTCGGATTCAGCTTGAACACGCTGACGCTCTTCGGTCTCGTGCTGGCGATCGGGATCGTCGTGGACGACGCCATCGTCGTGGTCGAAGCCGTTGAGCATCATATCGAACGCGGGCTGACTCCCCGCGACGCGGCCATTCTGGCGATGGAACAAGTCTCGGGGCCGGTCATTGCCGTGGGACTGGTGCTGAGTGCGGTGTTTGTCCCGTGTGCGTTTATCTCGGGCATCGTGGGTCAGTTCTTCCGCCAGTTTGCCCTGACGATCGCCATCTCGACGATCATCTCAGCCTTCAATTCGCTGACGCTCAGCCCCGCCCTGGCCGTGCTGTTGCTGCGGCCGAAAACTCACGGGCACGGTGAAGCGTTGCCTCGCCCGGGTATCATTCTGATCATCGCGTGGGCGGCCTATGCGTTCCTGCCCGTGTGGCTGCAGACGCAGTTCGAACCACAGTTCGCGCGTTTGGCGTTTGATATTCGCCCCTGGCTGCCGGTGCTGGCAATTGCTCTGGGATTACTGGTCGGCTGGCTGGTCAGTCGATTGATCAACATCGTGCTGAGCTGGTTCTTCCGCGTGTTCAACCGCGGCTTTTCCGCGGTCACTGATGCCTATGTGGCGTCTGTCGGCTGGTTGCTGCGGGGCAGCCTGATCGTGATCTGCATCTACGGCGGACTGCTGTATCTGACCTACGATTTGTTTGTAAAAACCCCGACGGGATTCATCCCTTCACAAGACAAGGGCTACCTGCTGGTGAATGTCCGGCTGCCCGATTCTTCGTCGCTCGACCGCACCATTCAGACAATGCAGCGCATCGAGCAGGCCGTGGGGAAGAGTCCCGGAGTCCATCACACGGTGTCCATTGCCGGACAGTCCGTGCTATTGGGAGCCAATGCCCCCAACTTCGGCTCGATGTATGTGATGCTGGATGATTTCCATCATCGGTCGGGCCCGCACCTCACCGGTGATGCGATTGCCGTTCGTCTGAAGCATGTCCTGGACGAAGTGGTTCCCGACGGCCTGGTCAATGTGTTGGGAGCTCCCCCGATTGATGGATTGGGAACGGCTGGCGGATTTAAGATCGTCATCGAGGATCGCGGAGAAAATGGCCTGGATGAACTGCAGCAGGTCAGCCAGAAGATCGTCGATGAGGGAGTTGCGTCCCGGCAATTGCAGGGCGTGTTTTCCAGCTTCCGGGCCGACACGACCTGGCTGTTCCTGGACATCGATCGCTATGCGGTCAAGACGATGGGCGTCTCGCTGGCAGAAGTCTTCAACACGCTGCAGATCTATTTTGGGTCCCTGTATGTGAATGACTTCAACAAATTCGGACGCACCTGGCAGGTCAACGTGCAGGCGGACACGCAGTTCCGCATGAAGATCAAGGATCTCAAGAAGCTGACGGTGCGGAACGATCACAACGCGATGGTGCCGCTCGCTTCCGTGGCCAGCGTACGCGAAGTCAGCGGACCGGTCATGCTGGTGCGTTACAACCTCTATTCGTCGGCGATCATCAATGCCAACTCGGCTCCAGGGACCAGTTCCGGGCAAGCCATCGACGAACTGGCCAGGGTCAGCAACGCACACCTGTCGCAGTCGATGAAAGCCGAATGGACCGAGCTGGCCCTGCTGCAATTGCAGGCGGGAAATACGGCGATGTATGCCTTCGTGCTGGCGGTCGTCCTGGTGTTCCTGGTGCTGGCAGCGCAATACGAAAGCTGGTCGCTGCCGCTGGCGGTCATTCTGGTGGTGCCGATGTGCCTGTTGTGCTCGATCGCCGGCGTTATCTTTGCCCGGATGGACATCAACATCTTCACGCAAATTGGCTTCGTGGTCCTCGTCGGGCTGGCCTGCAAGAACGCCATTCTGATCGTGGAATTCGCCCGGGCTCGTCATCAGGCTGGTGTCGACCGCTTTACGGCGACATTGGAAGCGTGCAAGCTCCGCCTGCGTCCGATCATCATGACGTCGCTGGCATTTATCTTCGGCGTCGTACCACTCGTGCTGGGCGAAGGCGCCGGAGCGGAAATGCGGCGGACGCTGGGGACCGCGGTCTTCGCCGGGATGTTGGGCGTAACGCTGTTCGGAATCTTCCTGACGCCGGTCTTCTTTTATGTAATCCAAGCGTTCGCAGATTGGCGAGCGGCACGCGACAGCTCGCGAACGTAGTCGTTCCGTGGCGACCGTCCGGTTGGCTGCAATCATCCTGATGTCCTTGATGTCCTTTCCGTCCTTTATGTCGTTTGAATTCTAAAGGGACAGAAAGGACGTAAGACACAAATCTACCGGGCATTGTTCAATTCCCGCAGCAGTGTCTCCAGCGGGATTGGAGTTGCTCCACCGATCTGCGACCAACTGATCACCCCCGCGCGATCCACCACGAAGGCGGAAGGAATCACCTGGGGAGGCTCGCCGGTCGTCATACATCCCCATTCCGTTCCCACGCTGTAATCGGCGTCCGACAAGACGTGGAACGGGAAATCGCTACCGAGTTTGAATGATTCGCGATTGGCGTAGGGGGTGGCACTGCTGATCGCGATGACCTTGCGACCGTGGGCTGACAATTGATCGAAGCCCCGCTTCAAAATCTGCAGTTGAGCGTTCTTCGCCGCTCCCTGGCTGGGATCGAAGAACACGATCAACAGTTTGTGTCGACCAAGATAACGCTCGAGACGGAACGGTTGCGACTGTTGATCGTGCAGCTTGAACGGTGCCGCCGGCCGCCGCCGCTGGATCGCTTCGCGTGCGGCGTCCGACAATTCGATTTGGGGCTGGTTCACCTTGAACCACACCAGCCCGAAGATCACCAGCGCGGCGAACGGCAACACCAGTATTCGAGGTTTAAACTGCCGGGACATGGTGTTGCGGATTCATTGTGGCTTGACTCTTCACCCAATTCGTGATTCGAGCCGATGGGAGGGCGAGGCTCCCGCCGAGCCGCGGATGTCTATCGAGTGTCGCAAGACCACGCGGTTCGGCGGGAGCCTCACCCTCCCATGGCGTCGAAATATCCTTCACGGCGTAGCCCACCGGGGCTTGGTTTTCTCCACGCAATGCCACCTGGGGCTTCCGCCCCAGGCTATACTCAGACGCCCCTTCCGGGGCTACTGTCATACGACCGTCTCAATAATGTGCAACTTCAATACTTGCACTTCGAGTTTGTATTCACCAACCCCGTCCTACGGCTGAGGCGCTCCAATGCGCACATTGCGCAGCTTCACGAGCGAGCTGTGATTTTGCAGTCCCAGGTAGCCCTTCAACAGGCGCAGTTTACTCTTGGGATGCGTCTCGGGGGTCACCTGCGTGACGACCTTTCCATTATGGATGGTCGTGATGTTGCCGCCGTGACAGTTGATCTCCAGCGTGTTCCATTGACCGTGCGGCTTGGAAACGTGGGGCTGCGCGCCGGCGATGTCATAGACCGATGCCGAGAACTGGTAGTCCTTCAAATCCTTGTACTGCGGAGCCGCGTCATCCAGGATCTGGACTTCGAAGCCAGCGGGGGGCAGCGTGTCATTGTCGCGATGATGGTTTCCATCGGCCGGCACGCGGACATAGACGCCGCTGTTGCCTCCCACATCGACTTGATAATCCAGCCGCAGATTGAAGTCACCATATTCGGCCGCCGAACGAATCCACGGACCGGGCTTGCCGGTACACAGCAACAGACCGTCTTCGACCTTCCAGCACTTTTCCGCCGGTTCGCCGACACCTTCCCAGCCGGTTAAGTCCTTGCCATTGAACAGGGCTTTCGTCTTCAACTCCGTCACCTTGACGTTGCGAATCAGATACTGTCCGCCAAGTGGTACTTCAATCTGGAAGCCAATATAGCCGGTGAGGGCTTTCAAGCCGCCCGTCTTGTAGGCCGGTTTGCCATTGATTTCGAGGGCCACGGTGTCGCCGACGACCGTGATGTCGAAGACGTTCCAGTCCCCTTCCTTGACCAGCCCGGTACTGGCGGCACCTGGCAGATTGCCGATGTTCCCTTCTTTCCCCTGCAGCAGATTGATCTGATAGCTTTGCTTCGGGTAGGGCTCACCACCATTGGCCGAGCGAATGAAGATTCCAGCATCGTACTTGGTGGCCTGCAGGGCCTTCCATTCCACGTGGAGTTTGAAGTCCGCATACTGATGATCTGACCGCAGCCAGCCGTTGCCGGCCTTCAGGCGGATCTGGCCCTCGACGACGTCCGCTTCGCACTTGTTTTCGATGTTCCAACCATCCAGGGACTTCCCGTCGAACAGTGAGTACGTGTACTCATCCGGCGCGTCGGCCCGTGCGGATGTCCCCCATCCGAAACAACAAATCGCGACCGCACACAACCGCAGAACCATCGACGAACGTAGCATGACGCGTGCCTCCAGGGTGCTCATTCAGGATTCAGTTCACATCGTGGTTTCATTGTAGTGCTCCCACAGAGTGTGCCAAGCGAAGCCACGGTCCGAAGGTGAGTATTACACCTCAAATTCGCCGTAGATGGGTCAGAAATTCTTGAGAAGTTTTCCAAACGGGACGGATTTGCGGTTCAAATTTCGAATGAAACTGTCCTATAATCCATGTTGGTCACGTAACCGATGGGTCGAAACCATCAACCCGCCAATTCTCCGGTAGGGAACGATCAATTGTCGGTCGATTTTCTCGAAACTCTGC
The DNA here is from genome assembly GCA_945861445.1 of Planctomicrobium piriforme. Classification (GTDB taxonomy): domain Bacteria; phylum Planctomycetota; class Planctomycetia; order Planctomycetales; family Planctomycetaceae; genus JAKFVC01. The sequence goes on from CAMAVF010000002.1 coordinate 30,373, forward strand.
GGCGCAGCGAGCTGCTGTCCCCCGAGGACATCGCTTCAATTGTGCGCTCCGAGCACCTCACGGCAGCGTCTGATCCCAAGGACATTGCGAAGGTCTTCATCAACCGTCAGCAGTTGACGTTGTTTCAGGCGAATCAACTGTTGCACGGTCAGTCGCGCGGCTTCTTCATCGACCACTATAAGTTGCGGGAGATTCTGGGTACCGGCGGTATGGGCTGGGTCTACATCGCCGAACCGCGCGGGGCTCCTCAGGGCACGCGCGAGCGGGTGGCGATCAAAGTCCTGTCAGACCACATCAAGCACGACGTCGGCCTGCGAGCCCGCTTCGAGCTGGAGGCGCGGGCCGGACTGCAGTTGCAGCACGACAACATTGTCAAAACGCTGCAGTATGGTCAGTCGGATGACTTGTATGGCGAAGTGCCGTTCATGGTCATGGAATTCGTGGAAGGCATCAATCTGCAGGACCTGATGCGGCTGCGTCACGGTCCGCTCCCGTGGCGCCAGGCAGTCGACTGCATCCGGCAGGCCGCCGACGGACTGCAACATGCTCACGAGCGCGGCATGGTCCACCGCGACATCAAGCCAACCAACCTGTTGATCAGCCGGGACGGCACCGTCAAGATCCTGGATTTCGGGCTGGCATTGCTGCAGCACGATCACCAGTCTGAATTCTCGTTGGCCATGATTTTTGGTCATCAGTGCCTGGGAACCGACGACTACATTGCCCCCGAACAAACATATAACAGTCACACGGTGGACGGCCGGGCGGACATCTACAGTCTGGGCTGTACTTTCTACCACATTCTCACGGGAACTGTGCCCTATCCGCTGGCCAGGACCCAGCAGAAGATCGAAGCGCATCGTTTCACCCAATTCCCAGCGGTACGAGATCTGGTCCCCGAAGTTCCGGAAGAGCTCGCCCGGATTCTGGCCAGGATGGTGACCAAGCTACCGGAAGAACGCTACGCCACCGCAGCGGACGTCAGTGCCGCGCTGGCTCCGTTCTGTCAAAGGGACGAAATTGAGTTTGACTTCGCCGAGATCCTCAAGCTCCGTGCCAACGAAGCTCGCAAACGACTGCAAGCGGCCCGGCCCTCGTCACGCAGCAATCAATCAAGCAGTGCTCTTAAACCTTCCGGAGTCTCGGTGCCCGCACTGCCGCAAGGTGTCGTCGAGACTCGGCTGCCGGCCGATACGACTCCCCGCAAGTCGGGTGTCGCCTTACCTCAGCCTGTTGATCCGAACGAAGCGATTCATAAACATCCCGGATTCCACAGCGATGCGATCAGCGTTGACTATCCCCACCTCAGGCTGGTGGAACAGGTCAAGCTGATGTTGGTGCCAGTCCCGGAAGGGCCGTCGATTCCGTTGAATCGCGAGCGGATGGTAATTGGCCGCACTCAAGAAGCCGCCATCCGATTGGACTCACCTCGCGTTTCCTCCAAGCACGCCCTGCTGTCTCTGGATGGTCAATGGTGGCGCATCAGCGATCTCAACAGCCGCAACGGCCTACGTGTCAACGGAGTCGCGACGACGGATCAGTTGCTGTGGCCCGGCGATCGGATTTCCATTGCCGATCAGTTTCACTTCGTTCTGCAAGAGGTCGCGCGGCCGAACAAACACTGGTCCCTCTGGTCAATCGTGTTCGCGAGTGTCCTCGCAATTCTCATTTTCGCGGCCGCCAGCTACTGGATGCGATGACGGAATGCGATGACTGTCTTGCAGTAACGTCGTGGCGAATCGGAAGTGCCAGCGAATGCATCTTCCTGCGGCTGGTTGATATCCACGCAGTGTCGCGCCACACCGTCATTCATGAGGAAATGCACTCGCTGGCGCTTCGAGCTTGTATTCCTTCATGAAAGACATTTAGTCTTTACGAGCTCTTCGGATTCGGATTTCGCATCAATTTCGAATCAACACTCATTGATTCAAGTCCTGTGATCCGATACGATTAGTCTTGCACGGGAGGTAAAGTGCGCCCCTGACTTGGTGTGGTGGGGGTTGTTGGGAAGGAATCCCGTTCGAGGGCAGACAGCGAAGAACTAAGGTCCCCGAATGACTGAATTGAATGCGCGGCAGATTGGCTGCTCGGAATTTAAAGAGACTCTGCGCGGAGATCGCCGCTGGTTTCTGAAGGCCGGCGCGTTGGGTGCGGCTGGGCTGAGTCTCCCGCAACTGCTGCAGCAAGAGTCGCTGGCAGCCTCCGGCAGTCGGCCGAATTCCATCATCCTGTTGTGGATGCGCGGCGGTCCCAGTCATATCGACATGTGGGATCCCAAACCAGAAGCGCCGGTGGAGTACCGGGGCGAGTTCGGGACGATCCCGACGAATGTGCCCGGGATTAATCTGACCGATATGCTGCCCAAGACCGCGGCGATCATGGACAAGTGGTCGATCGTCCGCAGCCTGCATCACCATGACGCCGGGCACTCGACCGGAGATCAGATCTGCTTCACCGGCTACAACACCGGTCCCAATCCCGATGAAAACGTCATGCCCAGTTGCGGCTCCATTGTGGCCGAGCAACTTGGACATTTAAGTCCCGCCCTGCCGACCTATGTCATGATCCCCAAGATGGTTCCCGGCACGGGTTCGGCCTATCTGGGAGTCTCGTACAAGCCATTTGAAACTCTCGCTGATCCGGCGAAAGAAGGCCCATTCAGCGTACCGAACTTTGCACTCGCCGACGGCCTGACTGCGGATCGCCTGGGGAATCGCCGCGAATTGCTGACCGGCTTCGACCGCTTGCAGCGGAAGCTGGATGCCCGTGGTCAGATGGTGGCCATGGACCGGTTCCAGGAACAGGCCTGGGGGATTCTCAGTTCACCCGCCGCCCGTGCGGCATTTGATCTCGATGCCGAGCCGATGGAATTGCGTCAGCGTTACGGCTTCATGCCGGCGTTTGATCCCGGGGCGTCCAACCGCTGTGGGGCATCCAACTGGGCGCAACGCATGATTTTGGCGAGACGCCTGGTAGAAGCGGGCGTGCGGTTGGTCACAGTGGACCTGCGCTGGTGGGACACACACGTGCAAGGTTTTGATTCCTTGCGCCGTGGTTTCCTGCCGCGCTGGGATCAAGCTTATAGCGCGTTGATTCAAGACCTGGAAGACCGCGGATTGCTCGATTCCACACTGGTTGTGGCCTGGGGTGAATTCGGGCGTACTCCTCGCGTCAACAACGATGCGGGTCGGGATCACTACCCCAATGTGTTCAGCGCGGCATTGGCCGGCGGAGCCGTGAAGGGTGGCCGAGTTGTCGGTTCATCCGATTCCAAGGGTGCCTTCCCCAAGGACAACCCGAAGACTCCGCAAGACGTTCTGGCGACGATGTATCGACATCTGGGAATTGATACCCATAAGTCGTACCTCAACAACGCGGGCCGTCCGATTCCGGTATTGCCTTCGGGGAATCCGATCCTGGAATTGTCGTAGCCACGCCCGTTGGGAATGGTGCTTCGACAATTTCGACGGATCGCAATGAACGGTTCAATCATCGCTCCGCGAAGAGAATCCTTCTGGTGTCGTTTGAGTTCCGTGGGTTGAAACCGACGGCTACCTTCAGATGTCGCTCCGCGACAAGTAACGCCTGCAAGCGCATACCCTACCAGGTCGGATCTGCGCTTCGCTCGATCACGTCGCTGGCCGTGGAACGGCCTGCGTAGTCCTTCACCATGCTCAACAGCAATTCGCGGTTGATCGGCTTGACGGTGTAGTCATCGCAGCCTGCGGCGAGACACTTTTCCCGGTCACCTGACATGGCATGGGCAGTCAGGGCGATGATCGGTCGCGTGTAACCAAAGCCGCGCAACCGACGCGTGGCCGAGTAGCCATCCAGCACGGGCATCTGCATGTCCATTAAGATCAGGTCGAACGGACTGCCCAACGCGGCATTCGACAGGGCCAGCTCACACGCGGCTTCGCCGTTCTCCACGCAGACCACCTCCATGCCGGCTTTATTCAAGACGTACTTGATCAGCCGCTGATTGTCGGGGCCGTCTTCGGCGAGCAGAATCTTGGCCGACTGCGGGGCGTCCGGCTCCGTTGACTTGGGAATCTCCACGACGCTGACAGGTTCCACGCCGGGAATGATCAGCCGCGTCTGCTGGATGTTGCCCGTGGCAATGGTGACGGTGAACGTGGTGCCTGATTCGGGTTGACTGGTGACGGTGACCGTGCCCCCCAGCATCTGGATCAGGCGGTGACAAATCGACAATCCCAGCCCGGTACCACCGTACTTGCGGGTCGTCGACGAATCGGCCTGCGTGAACGGGCGAAACAGCTTCGCGATTTGTTCTTCGGTCATGCCGATGCCGGTATCAATCACGTCAAATTGCAGGCACGGGGGCTGATCCACTTCCTGTCGCAAGCGAACCACGAACCGGACGGAACCCTGCTGGGTGAACTTGATGGCGTTGCCGATCAGGTTGATCAGGATCTGACGGACACGGGTGGGATCGGTGCGAATGGTCTCGGGGACTTCGGTGGCATATTCCAACTGCAGGGCGAGTCCCTTGGCGGTGGCCCGCACCCGCATCAATGCAATCACATCGGCCACCAGCTTGGCCGGTGACACTTCCAACTGTTCAAGTTCAAAGCGGCCCGCTTCGATCTTGGACAGATCGAGGATGTCATTGATCAGCTCCAGCAGGTATTCGCCGTTCCGCCGAATCGTCTGGACGGCGTCGATCTCTTCGGGACGGTCCACGGACTGGCTCAACATGTCGTTGAAGCCCAGGATGGCGGCCATCGGGGTCCGGATTTCGTGGCTCATGTTGGCCAGGAATTCACTCTTCGCCTGGTTGGCGGTATCTGATGCGGCCTTGGCCATGCGCAGTGTCTGTTCCCAGGTACGCAGTTCGCGGATATCTCGTGCGATCTGCGAAATCCCAATCAAGTCGCCATGTTCGTTGCGAACGGGCGAGACGGTCAGTTCCACATCCACCAGCGTCGCATCCTTGCGGCGGCGCACGGTCTCCAATTGCTGCACGGAATGGCCCGCCCGGACCTCCTTGTCGATCGCGGCTTCTTCATCGAGTCGATCGTTCGGCAGCAGGAACATCGGGGATCGCCCCAGAACTTCATCGGCGGAATAGCCATAGAGGTGTTCCGCCCCGGCGTTCCAGGACGTGATCTGACCGTTGAGCTCCTTGCTGATGATGGCATCTTCGGAGTGTTCGACGAGCGCCGTGAGCCGGCCGAGTTTGGCTTCTGTTTCGCGGACTTGATTGGCCAGTCGAGAACCATGAAACGTGATTGCCAGGACGGGAAAGATCGCCAGGAGACCGATGCCGGCTTCGTACCAGCGAAGCGACGCCGCGTGCGCCACTTGTCCGCCGAAGACGCGCGCTCCGTTGGCCCAGGCCTGCCAGCACAGTGATCGGATTTCGAATACGGCCTGCGTGTGATGCTGGCTCATGACGGCCATGTGAGCCGCCGCGGCCACCGGACGCTGATTCCGCAACAAGTCGAAGATGCGATTCGCCTCGAGCTGCATGGACATGACTTGCTGGTCGGCTCGTTTCAACTGCGCCGCCAGCAATCGGGCTTCCTCGGACGTACCATTTTCGGACAACGACTTGCGGACGGCCTGCGAGCCTTCCAGGTAGGCTTGGACTGCCTTTCGCAGACGCTCCGCTTCGACCTCGATGGCACCGCTTTTCAGAACTTCTTTGCCGGGTGCTTCGACGGCGTTGGCCAGATTTGTCAGTTTGGAAAACTGAATGATCCGTTGTGTCCAAAGTTGATTGGCAAGGATCGAATCTTCATAACTGTCGAGGAGCAGTCGGGTGACCGAGAACGAAATGACGATTGTGACGAGATTGATCGAAGCCAGCACATAGGCCAGTCGATACCAGCGCGACTGCTTCCACCTCGGACGTTTCAAATTCAAGAATTGGAGCAGCTGGGCCATATTGTCCGCTGTTACCGCATAGGGTACCCGCGACGTGGGAAACGATCCTTCAACGAACACACACTCCTCACCCTAATCTGACTTATCTTCGGCAGTGCGTGTCCCCTGCTGCAGCGAGTCCCTCCCCGGCAATCGAGAACACCCATTCTTTACCGGATGAAGTCACGTCTCTCACGATTCGCCAGCTTTACCGACCGGAGGATTGTGCTGGTTGTTCAGTTCCAAAACCGATGTTGCCGTGTGGCGTCAGTCCTCGCCTCATGTGGTTTAATCACCACATCGTAGTCCCCAGGCGGCAGTCTCCGGACGGTGTCGCTCTGCAGATTGCGGGCTGCTGCTCGGCCCACGCCCTCATAATCGGATGCCACATCGCGAGACATTCCGCACATTCGCTACGGCCCGAATTACTCCCTGAATTACAGCCCCGTCACCCGTTGGTTTCCGTCGATGCGAACGGAACTTGCTCAAGCTTGTTTGGCATGGTGAGTTCTCAGCGACACAGGCTGGAATCAACTGGGGCGAAACCCACCCTGCGGATTCCAGTCTCGGGACGCTGAAGTCCTACGACAATTTGCATCCAGATACACCCTCAGAAAGGTATGACGCATGTTTGGCACCAAGCAGACGAATAAGAAGTCCGACCAGCAAGACATGGCGGCTCCGCTGGCCAATTTGAACAAAACGATCAACAAGATCGAAGACTCACTCGCTCAAGATGCCGCCGCACCGGATACCCGGAACGCTGCCAAGAGCAAGCCGGGCACGCAGAATATCATTGGCAAGGGCACCATCATTGATGGAAACCTGTCCGCCGAAGGGGATTTAATCCTGGAAGGCACCGTCCGCGGTGATGTGGCCACCAAGGCCAGCCTGATGGTCTGTCCGTCGGCGATTGTGGAAGGCAACATTGTTGCCCACCATGCTGAAGTTTCGGGACGCGTCAATGGCACGGTGCAGGCTTTCGGCCTGTTGATTATCAAGGCCTCGGGCATCATCGATGGTGACGTCATTACCAAGAACCTGAATGTGGAATCGGGCTCGACGTTCAACGGTCGCTTCAAGGTTGGTGGCCAGGCCGCGAATGGCAAGCACGCCGACAATCAGGCCAGTCTGGACAAGACGCTGCTGGCCACGAAGTGATTGCCGTGAGTCGCGTCCTGAAGTTCCATGACCGTGGCAGTAACCGGGGGGCGAGATGGTGCATGTTACCTGTGACGAAATAGAACACCAGTTGCGGCAGCTCAAAGAGTTCAGCTTTCGCCTCGGAAACTCCATGCAGCGAACGGCCGATGAACTGCGTACGCAGGGGACCAGCCCCCCCGCAGAACTCATCACGGATCTGCAAAACTTTCGCGATGTTTTTTTCAACATGCGATCGTGGTTACAGCATCAGTCCGACAGAACCGAACTGGATTCTGAAACGGAGCCACAATCGTTGGTCGATCTGGAAACACGACTGACCAGCCACCTGGCCCGCGGCCGGGCACTCAAATTGATTGACGGAGTTCAACAGTTATCACACGTGGAAGGTGATCAGCATCCGGTCTTGGTCCGTTGTCAGCAAGCCTGTGAGGCAGCTCGCGGTGAGGTTCTGGGGGGAGTGGCAGATTCCCAGGAAACGATGACCGCACTGAATAATGGCCAGCACCCGCTGGCCGTGTTGTGGACCCTCGTCAGACATTGCGACACATTAGAGGACAATGAGTGGACAGAGCTGCTGGAACGGTGTGGTCACCAATTCGGTCGTGAAGTCGCGACCGCGGTGGCTCGTCACAAACTACTGATTCGCGAAAGAGAGCAAACATGAATGCGGCGCGCTATAAGTTAATGCTGTCCTATCTTCCGGGAATGGCAGCCATCGTGAATTCGTTTCAGTCGGCGGAAGTTCAACGATCGGTTTACGAATCGTTGATGGAAGCCCTGAATGTGCGCATGGATGCAGAAAGCCCGGGGGCCGGTTCGGGTTCCAATGGTCGCCCACGCGTCTCCAATTCGACACCACGTCAGCCGGCAGTCACTGCCGCGGCACCGTCGTCCGATTCGGATGTCATCGCGACCGTCGGGGAACTCGCTCATGACCTCGAAGAGGGTGACAGCATTCACAGTTTGATGGAACAGCACGCGTCATTGCCGTAGACCGGTTGCAACTGGCAAACACGGGTATCCGTCTTGTCCAGGCCCTCTGAATACCAACTTCGTAATCAATGCGTTCCGCCACCTGATTGACACTGGCCAATTTGCGTGAGCGGGAGGACGACACAATGCAGCCTGTCTGCGAAACGACGACAGCCCGCGCAGAATTGCATCAGCTCCGGCACTTGCAGGAGACACTGAGCACTGAGCTGGCACGTCATGCCAGCCAGTTGAAAAGTGTGGGGGCCCTGCCACCCGACGACCTCGTCGACGGGCTGATCGCCTTTCGCATTCGATTGATCAAATTGACCGAAGCCGCACGGATTGAATCCCGGAGCGAATTGACGCTGGAAACCGTCCACGCCGCAATTGTCCGCACCGAATCACAAGACCGGGCCATCGCCACCTTGAACCGCGTGCTCGCCCTACGCCACACCGAAGATCCGGCTTTTTCCGGTCTGACCGACTGCCAGGCGGCCGCCAGCCAGATGCTGGCCCGATTCGCGGCCCCCGCGAACAACGAAACGAACGCGGACGTCGCCGCTCTCACCGCCGACAGCCATCCTTTGAATGTGTTGCTGCACTGGATTGACGCTGCCGACGAGATCTCTGACGAAGCATGGATGGCGTGCCAGGCACAAGTCGCCGCGACATGGGGACGACCTCTCGCGACGGCAGTCGCCCGTCGCAAGATTCGCTCTCTGGCCACCGCGGAACCTGTCGCCACCATCAGTCCGCCAGCGATCCCGCCCGTCGTGGACGCTCGGCTGGTAGTCGACGTCAGCAGTACAGTCGCTGACGTCACCAGCGAGCCACTGCCGCAATCGGACCCTGCCAACATTCACGATTGCTTTGAGGCGGAACTCACTGGCGAACAAGCCGCTGACGTTGAGCCCGAAATTTCCGATACGCCCAGCATCAAATTCATTGACGGTCAGGAGACCCTCGATTTTGTCCCCAAACAGCGATTGACAGTTTATCCGGACGCCGAGGACGTCTCGCCTGAGCCTCCGCCTGCCGTCACTCCCCTGGCGACCGCCGGTTGGGATGTCCTGGATGCTGCCGGATCAGATGACAGCGTGTTCGACATCAATCAGGATTCGATCTTCGACACGATTGGCAATGCTGCGACAACGCAGTCGTCGGGACGCAAGTCGCGCTCCCTCGATATGAAGTTGTTGTCGGAAGATCCCTATCACTGGGCGAAATCTCAACCGATTCGAGCCGCCAGTCTGCCCGCCGCCGCCCCCGCGAATGGCAACGTCGGCATCTTCGCACGACGAGCCCTGCAGGCCGATGCTGCCAGCCGGCGTACCATGATCGCGCAGGTCTCGCTGCAACTCTTGTGGGACGATCGCGCCGACCTGGCCTATCATCTGACACGCAGTTCAGAACACCATCTCCAGGGCGACGCCTACGTGCTGCCCTCCTGGGTGATGCACGCCCTCGCACTCAGCCGCCACCTGTGCTACTCCAAAGGTGAGATTGCACGTCTGCTGGAGGATGACCTGAAGCAGTTCAAGCCGGAACTGCTGAACTCGAGTAATCCCGAATGGAATGCCGGGACGGGATTCTTTCTGCGGGCGGCCGCATTGATCCCCGCTCTGCTGGCTTCGTCTCCCTCCGCGGCGACGATCTTGCGATCGTTCCGCATTACTCCCGGTCTCAGCCATCTGTACAACTATTGCAGCCGCGTGTTGACCTACGGCCAACAACTGCAGGGTCAGGCCGCCGACCTGTTTACGCCCGATTGCGATCTCTCCAAATGGCAGAGAGAAATTGAGACCTTGCAACAGACAGTCGAGACCTGGCTGCCGGAAACGATCAAGAAATACTCGCTGGCTAATCGAACGTCACTCCTCTTCCTGCATGCGCACTGGACCTTGACTGCCAGCCCGACGCTTCGTCATCCCGAGGCCGTCCGTCTGTGGAGCAAATGGCAAGAGGTCTTCCGCATTGTCTCCAAACTGCTCAAGCCGATTGCCACGGGACAGGAAACCGAACGCAACTGGGTCAAGTCCGAGATTGATCGTCTGACACAAAGCGTGCAGTTGGAATCCGCCGTCAGCGATGCGACCGTCGCGATCGGTGCCATCACCTTCCCGCAAGAGGCGATGGTGGCCGTGATCCGCGAGGCCATTGACTATGCCAGCCGCTGGCTCAGGTTGTGTGCGTCCAAGCCGGCCCAGGGGCGGACACTGGCCAGTCGCGATGCCGAACTGCTGCGAGACGAAATCCTGGATCGCACCGACGGCGTCATCACGGAACTGGCAGCCTACAGCCGATCGCATGAACCAGTCCGGACCAAGGCCGGAATTGCCTGCCTCTGTCGCACGATCGAACACTTGCGAGCGATTTTCTCGCCGCACTCGACACTGGCTTTGCGTGAAAATGATCCCCGGCATGTCGTGAGTGGCGAGTTACTGAAGATCCCTCACTTGCGTTTCAACGAACAATGGCTGCCAACCGTCGATCCCGTGACGCTGGAAACGGAACTGCTGTCACATCTGAGCCACGAGCAACGCGATTGGCGACAGGCTTTCGAAATGCAATCCACTCAACACGATCACGTGGCGACAGGTCGCATCTTGGAATTGAATGTCTGGCGCACCGAACAAGAACGCGTGGCCCTGTCACAGCGGCGCCAATCCGAAATTGATGATTGCCGGCAGCACCTCAAATCCGAAGTGAATGCCCTGTCCGAACACTTGTCGGCAACGATCCACAAGCGAATCCTGAGTGATCAAGTCCAGGCGTCGTTGGTACAGCGGTTGCAACGACTCGAGTTGATCGCCGCACAGACAGTCGATTTTGGTGAGGCCCAACGCGAACTCCAGGGACTACGGCTGGCAGTCGATCAACGGGCCCGCGACGCCGCACAGGGTGGCAAACCCGTGAAACCGACAGTCATGGATCGAGCCATCAGTTCTACCAATCGCCCCGCACCCCTAGAACCAACAGATCCCACGCAGGCCAATAACGGCTGGGCGTGGGACGAATTTTAATTAACAAGTGATAATGGACAAGTGGTAATTTTCAGTAAAGACCAATGCGGTACTAACAACTCTCCACGGAACGCATGAAATGTTAACAGCCAGGCTGGGCGATCGGATTCGGATTCATTATGAGACTCGATCGAAACAGGGCAACATCATTGAGACGTCAGAACATCGTGAGCCGTTCGAGTTCGTCGTCGGCAGCTCGGATGTGATTGAAGGTCTGAATCTGGCGGTCATGGGATTAAAGATCGGCGAGAAAAAGCACATCATCATTTCGCCTGATCAGGCATTCGGATATCGCGACCCGCGGTTACAGCAAAACGCACCGCGGATCGCCCTGATCGATCGCTTGGAGGAAGGTGATCAACTGGCGGTCACGTGTGCTGGCCAGGATCTCGACGTCTGGATTCGTTCGGTTAATGACGAGGAAGTCAGTCTCGATGCCAATCATCCCCTGGCTGGCGAAGCACTGGTGCTGGATATCGAAGTTGTCGCCATTGGTGATTAGTTCGCGAGGTTGTGGATCCTCGTTTCAGATAACAGAGTTTGTGTGTCATCTTCATTTCCCGTTGCTCGCAGCAGACCTGTGAGATGAGTAATCATGACGATTAAATTAACACCCGCTTCATTCCTGCTCGGCGTGCGTCAGAGCGGCCTGCTCGACGGCGTGAAACTCGACGCGATCGTGGCCGATCTGGATCGGAACGGTGTCGATCAGCACGATGCGGCGGCCCTGGCCCATGCCCTGGTCCAACGGGGGGCGCTCACCGAATGGCAATCGGAGAAACTCCTGCAGGGGCGTCACAAGGGATTCATCCTGGGACGCTATAAGCTGCTCGGCCTGTTGGGCGCGGGGGAAATGAGTGCCGTCTACCTGGCCGAGCATATGCTGCTGGAACGTCGCTGTGCGTTCAAAGTCCTGCCGGGCAACCGGGTCAAGGACACGTCCTACCTGGGACGGTTCCATCGCGAAGCGAAGGCAGTGGCCTCGCTGAATCATCCGAATATCGTGCGGGCCTACGACGTCGATCAGCAGTTCGACGGGGGTGCCGAAATCCACTTCCTGGTGATGGAGTTTGTCGAAGGTCGCAATCTCGAGAAGATCGTGTCCGCGAAGGGACCACTCAAGTACGTCGAAGCCGCCGACTACATTCGTCAAGCGGCGGACGGACTCAGCCACGCTCATCAGGCGGGTCTCGTGCATCGTGACATCAAGCCGGAAAATCTGCTGATTGATGCCTTGGGAACGGTGAAGATTCTGGATCTGGGTCTGGCCCGGTTGTTCGATCAAACGGATGAAGAATCGCTGACGATCAAGCACGACGAAAAGGTGCTTGGCACGGCCGATTATCTTGCCCCGGAACAGGCGATTGACAGCCACAAGGTCGACTCGCGGGCCGATATTTATAGCCTGGGTTGCACGTTCTACTTTGCGATGACGGGGCACCCGCCGTTCACGGAAGGGACCCTGGTTCAGCGGCTGTTCGCCCATCAGACGAAAGCTCCGAAACCGGTGCAGGAAGAGCGTGCTGACGCCCCGCCGAGCCTGATGGCCATTCTTGACAAGATGATGGCCAAGAAGGCCGCGGACCGCTACCAGTCGGCCGCCGAGGTCGCTGAAGTGCTGACTCGCTGGCTGGTCGAACACGGCGGCCAATCCTGGAAGACTCAACACTTCTCGCTGGTCGCGACGATCTACGGACTAGATTCCCTGTCACCACGGATGTTCGACAAGACTGCGGCTGAAATGACTGGATCCGGGGCGCTCGTGGGGGCGACGAATTCGTCATTCGCAACGGCGTTGCCGGGAGGAGTGACGATTCGCGGCGGTGACTCGGCGACGAATCAACCACCGATTTATTCGACGTCTCCGTCTTCGGGCCCGGCGTCACCCGCCGCGGCAACTGCTCGGCAGAAACCGGAAGGCGCCGGCGGAGCGAACGAACAGGCCAGTCCCGTAGGTGATCAACGTACACTAGAACGAAGCGAAGCCGAACGCAAGGAATTGGAACGCCGTCGTCGAGCGAAACAGCGTTCGGCGCAACTTGCGGCAGGGAACGCTCAGCAGGCAGGGACGGCAGCGACGACCCCACCCCGGACTCAGCAGAGGACGCGAGCGGCCACGTTGGAACGAAAGGTCCCGGGTAGCACGGAGCTGGCAGTCGACACAGTGCCCAGGCTGCGCTCCTGGATCGGCGATCCGTTGCAGCAGAAAACTCGCCTGATGGTCGCCACTGTTGGTGTTGCCGCATTGGCGTTGGTGTGCATCTCGGCCTTCCTGGTATGGTTCTACCACAGCAACTTCCCCACGAACAGACACAGCGAAGCGGCGACGCCGTCGTCGATGGTCATTGACGCCTATACGAATTATCGGCCCGCGTAGACGACGCTTGTTTTAGATCCTTATGACCGGCGCATCAATAACTGTCGTGGCCGACGCTGCTAGCGTCGGCGCGGATGCTGGCAGCATCCGCCACGTTCCGACCGTTATTGATGCACCCGTCCTTAGCTATCCCAATCCAGCCTGACAATCCGGCCGGAGTCAAAGCCTACGACCATGCCCTTGCCCAGCGGGTCGCATGCGACGCGGATAATGTCTTCCGGTGCTTCGGCGGCCCAAATGACTTTGCCGTCGACGTTCAGCCAGTAGAGCTGACGTTCCATCGTGGCCACGACGATGCGGTAGGGCAGATAGCTGCAGGCCACCCGCGACGCAGTCCCTTCGACCTGATAGGAACCGGACTGACTGCCCTCCGAATCATACCGGGTGATGCCGTGTGCGAAGCAGGCGACCAGGACCATGTCGCCATTCCCGCTGGCCGCAATGTCGCCGGCACTGGCCCACAGCTTTTCTTCCCACCGGATCCCCCCCTGAAAGGTCCGGCTGCTGAGCAACCCGTAATCGGCCACGCCGATCAGGCCGGGGATTTCGGACAGAAAATGGAGCTTGACGAAGGGCCGTTGAGATTCGAAGCGATGGATCGGTTTGCGCGGTCCATCGAAGATCAAATTTGTCCCCGACACCAGGCTCGCGGCAACGTATTCACCGTGTGGATCGACGGCCACCGCCAGGGCGGTATCGGGCAGTTCGTACTGGCTGCGGAACTCCAGTTGCCGCGAAAACCAGTGGAGTTTCGAATCGCCAATCAGGGCGACTCCGGCGGCACCGTTGTCGCTCCAGGCGAGACCGCGAACGGGAACCGGCCCGCGCGTCACGGCCACAACTTGCCCGTTTCGATCGAGCAGATAGATCCCACCTGAACGGTCCGCCGCAAGGATTTCCCCAGACTCCCGCGCCAATTCCAGCCAGGCCAACGGGGCATCCGTGGCGAACGACCAGCTCAACTCAGGAGTCTGTCCGCTGCCATTGATCAGCCACTCGCGGGGGTTTGCCATGATGCCCAAGATTACCTTTTGCGAGCCAATACAAGCTCGAAGCGCCAGCGAGTGCATCCTCCCGGAAGCCACAATGGAATGCACTCGCGGGCGCTTCGAGCTTGTATGGGGAGTCTTATTCCCCCTACGCGACGTTCACATACACCTTCAGGGCGTTCTTATCGGAAACGAGCAGTCGCATCATTTCCTGGAAATTATCCAGACCCTGCACCGGGTTCGTCAGGATCTGCTCAGTGACCCCGGGAAACAGCGCCTGACCATGTGCGAGATCTTTGATCCCCAGTTCGAAGTGGCGGCGGTTGCCGTTCACGCTGGCCACCAGCAGCTTGTTTCCCAGGACCCAGTTCATGTTGATTTTATCACCCGGGACGACGACCTCGGCCTGACCGCCGGTCACGCTGGTCCAGATCAGGGCCCCGTTAAGCCCCAGCACTTCCATGGCCTGGAAGGCGACCTGGCTGTTGCCCGTGGCTTCGAAGATCAGGTCGGGAGCACCCACCCGTTTGGCCAGGTCATGCATCGTGGTCTCTTGCGTGCTGACGTAGGTGGCACCGTAAGCGTGCGCGATCTCTGATTTTCGATGCGGTCCCGGTGCCCGAGCCAGCGTGAATACGTCCAACCCGCGCAGGCGCAGCATCATCGTCGCCAACAAGCCGATCTGCCCGGCCCCCAGCACGAACGCCCGCTTCGGCGACCAGACCTGCAACCGGTGTTGTGCCAGGTAGGCTTGTTCAATCGCCTTGGCACACACGCTGGCCGGTTCCGCCAGGACGCCCAGGTGCTTCAACTCACGTGGCACCTTCACCATGTATTCAGCATCATCGACGAAGTATTCCGTCAAGTACCCGTGACAGAGATTGATGCCCCGTTCGTAGTATTCGTTCTGGCTGGTGATATCGTTCCGGCCAATTTGATCGAACAGCGAACTCCCCGGCCGACGCACGGTACAGGACACCAGATCGCCCGACTTGAACTCAGTGACCAGACGTCCGACTTCCACCACTTGCCCGAAGCTCTCGTGCCCGAGGATCAGGTAGTCATGACCCGGGGGAGCATTGCCGTACAGTGCTTCATCGATCTCCCGATCAGTGGCATCGACGCCAATCTGCAGCACCTTGACCAGCACTGAGCGACCGGACGGAATCTGACAGACATGGGGGTGCGGCTGGGTCTCCAGCGTGGGAACGGGGACGTCCCGTTGGTGAACACTGTGGGGAGTTCCCGGCCGGACGGCGATCGCTTTCATGATTTCGAGACTAACGCTGCTGGACTGAATGGAATCGTGGCCCTGGCACTCCGGCGTGCGAGGCGAGTGGAGTTGTGGTGCCCGAATTCTAGCCGTGGGGGCCAATTGACGCCACAATGGGCAGCGCCAGCGGCCACCCGGCGCGAATTGATTCGTGAACACCAATCAGCCGATGTTGATCGATTCTGTCAACTGGCGGAGAACGAACTATCGCAGTTTGCCCCAAATGCTAAAATCGGCCACGCCGTGGATTGTGATGATATCACGCTGCGGTCGGAAATTGTTCTTACAGTCAACGGGAGGGTGAGGCTCCCGCCGAACCGCAAAGTCTAATTGCGGTCGACGGACCAAGCGGTTCGGCAGGAGCCTCACCCTCCCGTCGGCAACGCGCACACAGCACACACTCTTTTGGAGTCGATACACGTGATTACAGTTGGAATGAACTACCACGTCTTGCCCGGGAAACAACAAGACTTTGAAGAGAAGTTCGCGGCCGTGATCGGTGCCCTGCGCGCTGCCGCCGGCCACACCAGTTCGACGCTGTGGAAGGACGTCAGCGATGATGCCTCCTATCTGATTACCAGCGAATGGTCCGACGAACCGGCATTTGCGTCATTCATCCAAAGCCAGGCGTTCCGAGATGTAACGACCTGGGGCAAAGAACAAATCTTGTCGGGACGCCCGCAACACAAGATCTACAAGAATTGAGTGCCGACTAGCAGACTTAAGATTTCTGACGAATGCAGCGACAACCACGTGCTCGCTCCGGTGTGACTCGCTACCCACGCGTTGTTTTATCCAGCCCAGTCACAGAAAAGTCAGGACGATAATCAAGTGATTCAGTATCCCCGTACCAGTTGGTGGAAGGTCGTACTCAGTTATCGCGGCACGGTGTTGCCGAGCATTTTCGGCCGCGTGATGATCATGATCATCTTGGCGCTGGCCGTCGAGTATTTCCATTTTCTCGGCGTCAGTAACAAATGGATCAGCTCGCAGGCGGGGTTGGTGGAACCGGCCGGCTATGCGGTCGTGGGGTCCCTGCTGGGATTCTTGATCGTCTTTCGCATGAATTCCTCGGCGAACCGGTATTGGGAGGGGCGGTCGCACTGGGGAATGCTGATCAATTCCACCCGCAGCCTGGCGCGGTGCGGCGCAATCTATGCCCCACCGGCCCAGGACCTGGCCCTGCTGATCGGCGGGTATGTGCTGAGTCTCAAACAGACCCTGCGCGACTCGCGCGATTTCGAAGAACTGCAATCGTACCTGCCGGGTGAGCTGTACTCGAAGGCGATTCGCTTCGGCAATCCCCCTTCAGCCATTGCCGCCGCCCTGTCGCAATGGGTCGCCGATCGTTTCCAGGCGGGCCAGATCGATTCGATCCAGGTACGCCACATGGAAGATTTGATTGCCCGTATGGTTGACTCTCAAGGGGGGTGCGAAAAGATCAAGAAAACGCCGCTGCCATTTGTCTATGCCGCGATGATCAAGCAGTTGATCCTGGTCTATTTGATTACGCTGCCTGTGGTCCTGTGCGGTCGCACGGGATGGTGGACGCCGCTGATGGTCGCGATCGTGTCATTCGGCTTCTTCGGTATCGAAGAGGCTGGCGTCGAAATCGAAGATCCGTTTGGACTGGACGACAATTGCCTGCCGCTGGAAGCCATCTGTGTCGGGATCATTCGGGACACGGCCCAGGTGACCCAGGCGTTTTCGGGAACGGGCGACTCCCACGACGGCCGACATTCGGTGTTCGTCGGTCACATGAACAGCATTTCGCAAGTCACGAAGCCGCAGTTGAAGTTGTGAGGTCGCGCCGCGGCCGATACAAGCTCGAAGCGCAAGCGAGTGCATTGCTCGTGGTCTTTCGGGGAAATGCACTCGCTCGCGCTTCGAGCTTGTATTTCCCGTTGACGGTCAACCCCGAGTCACGAATTCATCGAGATTCAAGATCACGTTGCAGACCGCGGTGAGCGCGGCCAGCACGGAATGCTCCACCCCCTTGGCAGGCGGCCCCAGCGGATTGACCGCCAACTGCTCGGCCGCCACCGCGTCCTGTTGATAGAACTTCAGACGCTGATCGTACAACTGACGCAACGCCGCCAACTCGCGCGGCTGCGGCGGGCGAATGAGTGCCGCTTGAAATCCGGCTGCAAGCTGAGCGTCAATCGAACCTTCCACCTGGGCCATGCGCCGCGCCAACGCCTGGGCGGCCTCCACATAAACTGGGTCGTTCAACAGGACCAATGCCTGCAGCGGCGTGTTCGTGTTGATGCGCCGGATCGTGCAGATCTCCCGGCTGGGTCCGTCGAACGTCATCATCGATGGATACGGTGACGTGCGTTTGATGAAGGTGTAGAGACCACGGCGATATTTGTCTTCGCCGGGACTCGTCTTCCACTTATCAAGGTTGTAAGTCGAACGCCAGATCCCGTCAGGTTGCGGTGGCATGACCGATGGGCCGTACATCTTGCGACTGATCAGTCCCGAGACCGCCAGGGCTTGATCGCGCAGCATCTCGGCTTCGAGACGATAGCGTGGACCGCGAACCAGCAATCGATTGAATCGGTCGCGTTCCATCAACGCCGGGGTCACGCGTGATGACTGCCGGTAGGTAGCCGACATCACGATCAATTTGCACAGCCGCTTCATCGACCAGCCATCACGCACGAACTCGGTTGCCAGCCAGTCGAGAAGTTCCGGATGGCTGGGTGGCAGTCCCTGAATGCCAAAATCTTCCTGGGTCTCCACCAGTCCAATCCCAAACAGTTGCGCCCAGAACCGATTGACGGCGACCCGCGCCGTGAGCGGATTGTGAGGGTCGGTCAGCCACTGTGCGACGCCCAATCGATTCCGCGGCGCGTCGGGCGGCAGGCTGTGAAACGCGGTCGGCACCGCGGCCGTGACTTCGTCACCCTTGGTCAGGAAATTCCCACGCAGATGAATATTCGTGACGCGTTGCTGGTCGGCTGGCAATTCGCGGAAAATGGGTGTCTCCGTCGCCTTGTTCGCTGCCAGTTCCCCCTGCAGCCTGGCAATTTCATCACGCACCGACAGCGTCACTTTGGAGCGCTGCACGAAGTGCCGATAGAGTTGTTGCTGCTGGTCGGGGGTTCGTTTGTCAGCGGCAATCTGGATGATCGCCACGATGGCATCGGGAATCGCTGCATTCAATACCGGCTGCGGATCAGTCGTCGTCGAGATGCGGAACCGGCCGATGCTGAAGCCCGGGTAGCTGTACTCAAACTGATGGTCCAGAGTCACAATCAACTCAGTCGCCGCAGTCAGTTCCCGTGATTCGCCGACCGTGAAGACTGCGGTATGAGGCTGCGTCAACTGCGGCGAAACGGCCCAGCCGTGCTTCTTATTGTCGTCATTCTTCAGGGCATGTTCGACGGGATAATTCGTTTGAGCAAAGTCGGCGGCCGCCTTGGCGAGCGGGATTTCGTGCATTTCGCCCGACTTGGATTTCCAGGCGACGCGGATGGCCGACAGCACGAAGTTGCCGTCGTTGAGCGACCGTCCCACGCCCCCTTTCGGCAGTGATTTGTCCGGAATGACTTCCAGTCGCAGGCCAGTCAGTTTCTGCTCCGTGTAGGGGAAGTGCAGGACATACTGCTCTGTGGCGGGTCCGGCGCCTTCGACCAGGATCGAGCCATCGTCCAACGGCTTCATCACCGAGCCACTGGCGGCCGTCATTTTCTCCGGTTTCGGTTTGGACCAAACGGGCAGCATCCGAACGGTTGCTTCCCAGGCCGCCAGATCCGCGAGGACTTCCGGTGTTGGCGTATCGAGCCGCAGTTGCAGGGCGGTGATCTGCGAGCCGAGTTGCTGCAGTTTCGCGGCTTGCTCTGTGGTCGGCGTGGGGGCCGTCGGAGACTCATCCCCCTTGTCGCTATCCGCCGTCTGATTGAAGAACGCATAGAACTGATAGTATTCCCGGTGCGGCAGGGGATCGTACTTGTGGCTGTGGCATTTGGCACAGCCCATCGTCAGGCCCATCCACACCTGGAAGGTCGTATCGACGCGATCTTTGACCGCCGCAATCCGAAACTCTTCGTCGTCGGTCCCACCTTCCTCGTTGACCATCGTATTGCGATGCATGGCCGTGGCCAGCAGTTGATCCGAGGTCGGATTGGGCAGCAGGTCACCGGCCAGTTGTTCGCGCGTAAACTGATCGTAGGGCATGTCGGAATTGAAGGCATCAATCAACCAGTCGCGGTACCGCCAGATCGTGCGCGACCGGTCCTTTTCATAGCCGCGAGTGTCCGCATAGCGGGCCAGATCCAGCCACATGCGAGTCCAACGCTCCCCATAAGCCGACGACTGCAGCAGCCGATCGACCAGCTTTTCGTAGGCATCAGGAGCTTGATCGCTGACAAACTGAGCCACCAGATCAGGGGCGGGCGGCAGGCCGGTCAGATCGAGCGCGACACGCCGTGCAAGAGTCCGACGATCGGCTTCGGGCGAGGGCGTTAAACCTTCCTTGTCCAGCCGCGCCAGGACGAATCGGTCGATCTCATTCCGGGACCACTGAGCATCGCTGACGTCAGGCAGCGCCGGCCGGACCGGCTTTTCAAATGCCCAATGTGCGCTCCACGAGGCACCTTGTTCGATCCAGCGTTTCAAGATGTCGATCTGTTCCGGAGTGAGCGTTTTTCCCGATTTCGGGGGAGGCATCCGTTCGCTGTCATCCGTGGAAATAATCCGTCGGTAGGCTTCGCTCGCTTCCAGATTCTTCGGAACGAACGCCGCCGACTCCTTGTTCTTCGCGTTTTTTCCCAGTGCCCCGACGGACGTATCCAGCCGCAACTCGGCTTTGCGATGCCCTTCATCCGGACCGTGGCATTCGTAGCAGTTGCGGGCGAGAATGGGCCGCACATCTCGGATGAAGTTAACCGGTTTATTTGCCGGTTCCTCGGAAGACGCTCTGATCGCGAAGAAAGAGCAAACCCCAACGGCAATCGCCGAACGAATCAGTACACATTGCATGTTGCGGATCATGGAATTCAAATCAAACTGGCATGCCGGGGTCGGGCGTTAGTCAATATAAAAGAACTCGTTCAAGTTATAGAGGACCAGGCAGAATGCCGCGAGGGCTCCCGCACTTTCGGTACTCTGACTGGAAACCTGATGCCGGAGTACGAATTTGACGCTTTGTGACAGTTCCTCAGCGAGTGGCGGGCGGCCCAAGGTCAGCCGGTAGCCCAGGTCGATCTGCTTTTCGAGTTGGTCGCCTGCTTCTCGCTTCAACCGTTCGGACAACAGCCGAGCCTGCTCATTCATAAACTCACTGTTCAACAGCGTTAAGGCCTGGGTGGGGATGGTCGACACATTTCGCTGTTCACATGAGGTCGTGGTATCCGGCAGGTCCATCAACTCAAAGAAGGGCACCAGCAGCGAACGCTTCACAAATACGAACGCCGACCGCCGCGAGGCCTCTTCGGGACTCGACTTCCCCCAGCCATTTCCGGGGCGGGACTGACTGGCCAGGACTTCGGCCGCAATCTTGGGATAAACGCCCGGGCCACCCAGCTTCGAGTTGAGTGTTCCGTTCGCGGCCAGCACGGCATCGCGAATCGGTTCGGCATCCAGTCGTCGATAGGGGAAACGCCACAGGAAGTTGTTGGCTTGATCAATCTTCCCGGCGTCTTCCCGCCAGCCACTCGCTTGCCCATAGGTGTTGCTGAGCACGATCTGGCGATGCAGATCTTTCAGCTTCCAGCCTCCCTGGATCAAGCTGTTGGCCAGCCAGTCGAGCAATTTGGGATGCGTGGGAGTGTCTCCAATGACCCCGAAGTCATTCTCCGTGTGAACGAGTCCTTCGCCGAAATGGCCCTGCCAGATGCGATTCACGATCACTCGGGCCACGAGCGGGTTCTGGGGATCGGTCATCCAGTGCGCCAGAGCCAGCCGGCGGCCGGACGTCGCAGACGCCTTCGCAGCCGTCACGCTGAGGAGCGGAGACGCTGAAAGCACGACTGGAATACCGGGTTCGACCGCGCCTTCCGGTGTCGTGGGGTCGCCCCTGCGGTATACCTGAGTCGGAGGCACGGCTCCGGCCTGCTCTTGAAAGATATACCCCCGGGGAAGCGCCGCGGGAAATGTCTCGCGGAGCGCCTTCAAGGCCGCTTGAAATCCATCCCGCTGACGACGTTCGTCCGCGGTATGGGCTCCTATGACCAGGTCGTTCAGACGCTTCTCGTTCTTCTTGACAAGTTCCTTCTGAGCATCGTTCCGCTTGGCCTCGGGAGCACGAAACGCCTCGACAATATCCGCGGCCAGATCTGCCTGGGGATTGGCCAGATACCGTTCACGAACGATTTTCTCGAGTTCCGCGAGCTGCAGATTGACGTGCTTGACAGCCTCATCCGCACGGGACTGCAACGCCTTGAACTGACTGCGCGCTGCGGGTGTTCCGACCGGCAGATCGAACTCAGTGCGGTCCGAGCGCGGTCGTTCCAGTGGAGCGAAGACAGCCAGCATCCGCGCATAATCGATCTGCGACAGAGGCTCGAACTTGTGGTTATGGCACCGCGCACAGTTCAGGGTCAGGCCCAGAAAGGTCGTCGACACACCGCGTAGGACGTCATCCAGTTGATCGTAACGATCGACCAGCGGATCGGCCGGTTCATCATCCCATGTACCGAGCCGCAGGAACGAGGTCGCAATCATGCTCTCGGCGGTCACGTTCTCAATTTCATCGCCGGCCAGTTGTTCGGTCAGGAACTGATCAAACGGTTTGTCCGCATTCAGTGCCTCGATGACATAATCGCGATAGCGCCAGGCACTGGGTTTATCGCCATCCCGCTCGTAGCCATTCGTATCGGCATAACGGACCAGATCGAGCCAGCGGCGTCCCCAGCGGACTCCATAACCGGGATCGGCCAGCAGTTGATCGACTACGCGTCGCCGGGCCGTTTCCGACGAGTCTGCCAGAAACTCGTCGAACGCAGCCGGGGTGGGAGGAAGCCCGATCAAGTCGAAGTAGACCCGTCGCAACCAGACGCGCGGGTCCGCGGGAGGCGACGGTGACAATTGTCGGGACGACAACTCCTGCCAGACGAAGGCATCGATCGGATTGCGCTCCCAATCGGCGGGAATCGCTGCTGGCAGCGTCACCGGCTTCAATGGTCGAAACGACCAATGCTCGCGCTGTTCCTGCGCGACAGTAATGCCATAGACGGACTCATCAGGTGGCGTTGAAGGCGGATCTGCAGCGCAGACGGACGCGACAAGTCCACTCGACAGCAAGAGGAGTCGCAGGCCGGGGCGCAACAAGACCATCTTCAGCCTCCTATGACAATAAACCACAAGGCCAGCGGCTTCAATTTACGAAGTCGCGTCAAGAGTCCTGGATGACTCTCGTCGTCATCGTCCGCCTGATTATCGCCATCCGAGTCCGGATCTGGGGCGAAATCTTCTTGCTCGGCGAGAGTCGAATCTGGATCGAACGGACTTCCATCCATCGGGAACTCATCTGCAGAATCTGAAGCTCGATGGTCCTCAGCGGCAACCAACAGAGCGGCTGCCCGGTCAGCTTCCTCGCCGGTCACCAGCAACTTCACCCCATGCGAGGCATTGGCGAGGTGCCAGAAATTGGAAGCAAACGCCAAGCTCTCCAGTCGGCAGGGAATCCCTTCCGCTTGTAAAAATCCCAATGCCAGTTGGGCCTCTTCCACCGACCAGAATGTTTCGACAGTGACCAAGTTCATGTTGGTTTACTCCCAGCACGTTTCAAGTTCGATTTCCGGAATCCCGCCCCAAACTATCATATCTGGACGCAGCCGCAGTCGTTGTGACAGCTCATTGGGGGATCACGGGTTTGGAACCCGCTTCGTCATCTTTCCAGATCCGACTCGAGATCCACGAGAATGGCCACACAATGATGCTAATCAGACCTAACACGACGAAGATGATTCCGAAGTAAATGGGGGCCATCACGAAGAGAACAATCCACAAGCGGTTTTCGCGAAGGTGACTTAAGAGGGTCGGACGCTCATCCTCATCATCGTTATCGTCATCATCGCCGAAACGGTTATCGTGGCCGGCGGGAACGATGTCCGAATCGAATGCCTGTTCCAGTTCCTCTTCCTCTTCGGGCGGGAAATTCAGATCCGGTTGCTCGTCAGTGATCTCGGGTGAATGTTCGGCGGTCCGTTGAGCTTGCACTTCCGCCAGCATTTCGGCGGCTGATTCTGCCATATCTGGTGCCACCATCAACTTCACCCCGCCGGTGGCATTTGACAAATGCCAAAAGTTGCCGGCAACGGCAGTTCCCTCGAGGTGGCAGGAGATCTGGCGTGCCTGTAAATAGGCGACTGCCAGTTGCGCCTCTTCGAGCGACCAGAAGGTTTCGAGCTTCACCCAGTCCATCGTGCTGCTCCTGGAGAGTCTCGGGTCACCTTCAGTGGACGGGTTGGGCTCTATGGTCAAAAAAGTCAGGCTGGTGAGCCGTCTTTGCAACACTGCTGAGAAACTATTTCCCGGCCACCTGATTCGCGCCAATGCACCATAAATTCTGGAAGCTGCGAATGTAGATCCGACCGTTGGAGATTGCCAGCGAGGCCGAAATGTCCTCGTCCATTTTGATTTCCTTGATCAGCTCGAACTTCCGTCCGGCCTTCAGGATCGACACGACGCCATCGCGAGCTACGCAATAAACCTTACCGTCGGCATAGACCGGCGAGGCACGATGCTTGTGATTGTGAATGCGTTCCATGTAAATCTCTTCGCCCGTTTTGGCGTCCAGCGTCAGCATGATCCCCTGTTCGCGGCAGAGGTACACGATGCCGTCGATGATCAACGGGGAGGAAACGTCCGGCGTGTTTTCCTTGCGGGTCCACAACCGGGCGGTGGTGGAGTCCGTAACGTCTCCCTTGGAATTCGGATCGATGGCCAGGACGGGTCCGTTCTTGGCAGACGGGACGATCACCAGGCCAGGGGCGGTTACGGGCGAGGTCACCAGCCGCAACGCGCGGTTGTACTTGTCCTTCGAGTTGATGCCAGCGGAACGCCAGATTTCGTGACCGTCCTGCAGGTCATGGGCAATCGCATAATCGGCACCGTGCGTGATTAAGAACTTCATCTTGCCGTCGTCGTACAAGGTGGGCGACGCATACGAGTGCTCGTTTTCCGCAACGGCTTCACTCGGTCGAGCCTGGCGCCAGACTTGCTTGCCGGTCACCTTGTCCAGTGCTACGACTACGGCTTCCCGAGTTTCCGCATCCCCGTCGCCGTGAATCAACTGCAGATACAGCTTGTCGCCGTCTAGAATGGGAGTCGACGACATTCCAAACTGAATGTTGAACTTGCCATAAGCATCCTGCAGATTGAGATGCCATTTCTCGTTGCCCTCGAAGTCGTAGCTGACGAAATCGCCGCTGCCGACGAACGCCCAGACGTGTTTGCCATCGGTTGCGGGGGACGGTGAGGCGAAGTTACCTTCATCCGTGCGGGCGACCTTGTTCCCCACGCCGATCTTCTTCTGCCATTTCAACTTGCCATCGGTTTTGATGGCCAGTAGCAGCAGTTCTTCTCCGGCAGCCGAGGTGACGAAAATATGGTCGTCCCAAACAATGGGGGTCGCTCCACCCGGCCCGGGCATTTCTAACTTCCAGAGGACATTCTGCCCCTTGATGCTCCAATCGGCCGGAATATTTTTCTCACCGCTGATGCCATTGTGATGCGCCCCGCGCCATTGCGGCCAGTTTTCCGCACACGCCAGCGAACTCCACAGCAAACTCAATCCCACCATCGCACTGCAGAGAATATTTCGAGAACCGCACAGCATCGACGCGTCTCCATATTTGACGAAATCGCTGGAAAGAATCTGCCACCACTCGCTTCGTCGGACTGGCTTCAGAGGCAAATGCATACGTTGATGCTCTAGTGTGCCGGATCGCAGGACACCCGTCAATTGCGCCGTCTATCGTGGGATAGGCTTCCAGCCTGTCATTCTCCTAAATTAGAGCTGACAGGCTGGAAGCCTATCCCACGGGGCAATCACTGCGCCTTTGCGGTTGGAGCGGTCACCTGAATCGTTTCTATCTCATTGACGCGGTCGCCCGAGCGAGCGGTTCCGCCGACGAACAGCAGTTCGTCCTTTGATAACGGCAGCATCCGATGAAAATAGCGTGGGTGCTTGAGCTTCGATACCAGGGTCCACTTGTCGCCGTCCAGGCGTTGCACATGGCCTTCAATAGTCGACACGAACAGGTGACCTCCCAGTTCGAAGGATGAATTGCCGAAACCTTCGATCGATTTACCCGGCAAGTCGGGGGCCGACTGCCACGCATTCGTCGCCGGGTCGTAGTAATCGACTTCACTGGACGTCTCACCCGATTCGTACATTCCGCCAATGACGTAGACCTTTCCATTCTGCGTGGCGAGCGACACCGCGCGCCGCACGAACGGTGGCACCGGAAGTTCCTTCCAGGCGAATGTCGGCTGAACCAGATCCAGTACCACTGCCGTGTGGTGCCATTCCGAACTCTGTCCGCCCCCCTTCATCGCCCAACCACCTGCGACATAGATCTTGTTATCCAATACGACCGCATCGTGCGAGGAGCGGGGCGCGGGCAGCGCAGGAAGTTGTTCCCACATCTTCGTCGCCGGGTCAAATCGCGCGACGTCAGCCACGGACCACAGGTCATTCTTTTTCCCCGTAGGATTCTTCGCGGTGAAGCCACCCACGCGATAGATTTTGCCGCGATGAGTCACCAGCGCCAAACCCTGCAACTTCGCTTCGCCCGGCAGGTCTTCCCAAGCCTCGGGCTGGGCCAGATTCAAGCGACGAAAACGATTGGATTGCAAATCGGACGAATACTGGTGAGTCTTCCCCGTGTTGCCCCCGTAAACATAGAGCCAACCCTCCGAAATCGCGGCCCCGAAGCTGGTGATGGATTCGGGCAGAGCCGGGAATTTGCTCGCGACAACGGGTCTGGCCGCC
>CAMAVF010000003.1 GCA_945861445.1 Planctomicrobium piriforme
AGCTACCGAACGAAGTGGCTGGGCCCGAAGGCCAAGGACAAGACGCCACCTCCGTTGCCAGTCTATGTCCCCGATCTGGTCCGGATTTCGCTCGACAAAGAGACCGAATTCCCCCGCCGCATCGAGTATCTGAAGGTGCTGCCCGGTCAGTCGGTGCCGATGACGCTGATGATGGTCGATTTCCCCAAGGTGGTCTTCAATGGCAAGGTGAGTCGCGAGGATTTCGTATTTATTCCGCCAGAACGTCCTGCTGCCGTTGATGTTACGCAGATGTATCTACAACAGCTGTTGCCCCCGAAAGCCCCCGCCAAGGCGCCGCCAGTTCCCAAGGACACGACGAAGCAGCCGGCGAAATAGGCACGTGCGGCATCGGCTGCCAGTTCTGCCCTCTGAGCGGCCACGACTGCCATCTTGCGTGTTGAGTGGTCCCGGTGGGTTTCTTATCGCCTACCTGTCTTGGACGGCACTCGGGAAGTGTCCCGAACATCGCTGCTGAGCCCAATTATCCCGGTCTATGGGCCGTTGCGCGCCCCGTTGGGACGGCGGGCTTCTGGGGAGCCCCTGACCCATTTTCCCACCCGGCATAGAATTTGTACTACAACCTTGATCCAGAACAGAACCACTTACGTTTAGGACAGAGGTAGCTTTGCCGTCAATGTGACGGCGACCGGCTGCTGACAGTAATACCTGACAACACTGAGGACGAAAGCATGACGACGACACATCCCTGGCGAACTGCGGTGGTCATCGTTGCCGGCTGGCTATTGGGTTCCGGTGCCATCACGGCGCCTGCCAGCGAAATCGTTGACCAGGCCAAGTTTTTCAGCCCCGCCGCCGTCACCAAGGCGACTGAGGATTTCAATCGGCTGGAACGACGCGGTCACATCGCGACCCGTATTGAAACCTTCGAAGCGATGCCCGCGGACAAGCGAGCGGCGTATGACAAATTGACGACGAAACAGGAAAAGAACGCGTTCTATGAACGCTGGATCATGGAACGTGCCAGGAGTACGGACGCGAAGGGCTTGTTCATACTGATCACTCGTAATCCCAGCCATTTGCAGGTGGAAGCAGATGTGGCCTTGCGGAATCGAGGATTTGGGAATGTGCAACGTGAAGAGATCAGTCGTGGTCTGATTAAGCGTTTTAGTCAGAAGGACTACAACGGAGGATTACAGGACACAGTTGCGAGTGTAGAACGCGTTTCACTGCGTCTGGCTGAGCCTCGGCACGCGGCCCCGGCGGCACGTCACGCCCCGGTTGGTCAGCATGGTCCGGTTGCAGCCCCCGCAGTCAGAGGAGGACAAGGCATGGGAATCTTAGGTTGGGTCATTCTGATCGGTGTGGTGCTGTTGGTGTTCTCGATTATTTCCTCGATCATCCGGGGAATCTCCGGCGGCGGCCAGGCGGGTCCGGGTGGTTATGCTGCGGGAGGCGCCCCCGGTTATGGCGGGTACGGCGGGGGTTATGGTGGCGGCGGCGGTTTCTTCAGCAACATGATGGGCGGCCTGGCCGGTGCGATGGCGGGTAACTGGCTCTACAACAGCCTGGGTGGCTCGCATCATTACGGCCAGGCCAATGCCGGCGACTCGTACAGTGCCGGATACGACGATGGTTCGACCGGCGAGATCGGTTCCGGCGACTTCAGCGGGGGTGACTCGTCATACGGTGGCGGCGACTTCGGCGGAGGCGACTTTGGCGGTGGTGGAGATTTTGGTGGCGGGGGTGACTTCGGGGGTGGCGGCGATTTCTAGCCGATCCGCGACGTCACTACTACGATTGATTACCAGCAACTTCCGGAGTCCCACTGACTTCGGAAGTTGTTTGCTTTCAGGAACGTCTTGTCGGACGGTTTGTACGCTGTTACAGTGCAATCGGGGAAATCTTGTAAGTCCTGTTGGTCCCTTCGGTAAGAGTTGGGAATGACGGGAATTATGAGAATTACGGGATTGGTAATACTTTAGCAGAATGAAGGACACCGAAAATACGCCACCCCCCTTGCGGGGGTGGTTCCAGCGCTTTTGCACTACAATTGGCAGGAAATTTGGGGTAGTGCAGAAGCGCGGGAACCACTGGGACAAGCCCAGTGGCGGAAAATCACAGCACTTCATTCTGCTAAAATGTTACTGGGATTGCTTGTTCGGCCACTCTGATTGCTTTGCCCCTTCTCGCGAGACAGCCATTACCGCAGGCAGCACAGGTTGGCCATGATTGGTTTGACAACCACGCGTTTACGACAGCGATTCCTGAACTGGGTGGTTTGTCTGTTCGCGTGTGTTAGCGGACTGGCGTCGGTCGTTGCTGGTGAACCTCTGGGACGCTTCTTCGATCAGCTTCGCGCCCGGCAGCTGTATGGATTGGCGGAACGCTTTTGTTTCGAAAAGCTGGCGCGACCTGATCTGCCTCCGGCGCAGCGGATCGACTATGCCTACGAACTCTCGCGGACCTTCGTCCAGCACGCGCTCGTGGCCGCCGACGATCAGCAAGCCGAACTGTGGGACCGAGCCGTCAAGATCCTCGAACAGACCACGCAGCAAGTCGGGACTCACGAACGAAAACTGCTGTTGGAGTTGCAAGAGGGCTTCGTGCCGTGTGCTCGCGGTCACGCACTGCGGTGGCAGGTGGAACTGGTCCCCGATGATGCCGCGACCCGACAGCAGGCCCTGCGGGCTCTCGCCACGGGGATCGAGCGTCTGACCCGACTGGATGCCGAATTGAAGGTGCGACTCAAGAAGCCGCCGCCCAAGAACGTCGGACCGCAGGACAAGTTTTTCCCGTCCGAAATCCGCGGCCTGATGCTGATGACCGAGTACGAATTGGGCCAGGCCTACTTCGACACGGCCCATCTGCTGGCCTCCGACAACTCGGATCGACTGGGAACTATCCAGGAAGCCGAACGCTGGTTGGGTGTGGCCTTGAATGCTGATCGATCGGGTGAGGTGGGACTCACCAGCCAGGTGTTGCTGGCCGGCTGCGCACGCTTGCGAATCGAAGCCGCCCGGGCCGTGCGATTGCTGGATGATGTGGATCAGTCCTCGCCTTCCGCTGCCATTCGCGACCAGGTCATCGCCGAACGGGCACGCATTTTTCTCATGCAGAAGAAACCCGTTGAGGCGGCCGATCTGTTGACCAGTGCGCTCAAGACGCGCGCTGCTCCGCCGGGGGAATTAGTCAGCCTGCGGATTCAGGTCTTGATTGAATTGTGGTTGGCCGCCGAAGCCAAACAGGAAGGTGACCTGGCGTCCGAACTGCGAACGACGATCGATCAACAATTGGAGCGTGTGCGGGTCACGAACCCCGGCTACTGGACCGCACATTGCGAGTCTCTGGTCACGCAAGCCCGCGAATCACGCACGCTGGGGACCAATCTTGCCGAACGGCTGCGGCGTGCGCGTGGCTTGTATGGCGCGAAACAGATCCCAGCCGCCATCGAAGCCTACGCGGAGGCAAGCAAAGCGGCGAAGGAGTCTGGCCGCGCGGACGTGGCACTCGACATGGCCTACACCCAGGGATCGATCGAGATCGAAGCAGCGCGATTCCCAGAAGCCCTGCAGACTTTCAGTCGACTCGTGGCGGAGTATCCTCGCCACCCCCGGACTCCGGATGCCCATTTCCTGGCCGCGTATGCCGCCGGTCAGATCTACGCCGCCAGCGCGACCAAGCCCCATCGCGAAGCCTACACGGCCCAGTTGGAAGCACAACGGCGCGACTATCCGCAGCATCCCACGGCGGGCGAGGCGACCTGGCTGTGGGGGCAATTGGAAGAGAAACGCTTACAGAATTCGGCCGCCATTCGCCTGTACCAGCAGATCCCCGCCACTCATCCGCGAGCAGCCATCGCCGCAGCCGCCACGGCCCGTTGCTATGACCGCTTGCTGCAACGATTGCGAGAACTCAAGCAACCCACCCAGGAGTGGGAGCAAGAAGCACTCCAGCGGCTGACTCAGTTGCTGCCCGCCAATCCCTCCACGCCGCTGACGGAAGACCAGGCGGTGCTGGTTCTGCACTTGTCGAATATCGTTCTGCAGTCGTCGAATCCGGACTTCGAGGCGACCGATCGCTGGCTCGAATGGGTCACGCGCAGCGCGGCCCCTGTCAGCACCAAGCCGCGTCGCAGTGATCAACTTGCAGCCCCCGCGACTCACTGGCAGGAATACAGTCGTGCCGCCGCCAAGTTACGAGTGGTCTCGCTGGCCGGTCAGGGAAAATTCCCGGAAGCCGAGAAAACGCTCGCAGGAGTCGCCGCTTCTAGTCCCTCCGAGTTGCTGTCCATTATCGACGGACTCTCGAAACTGGTCGCGCAGGCCCAGGATAAGCCGCAACACAATCTCGGCGAACTGCAACTGCGCGCGGCACTCAATCTGAAAACCCAACGAGCCCAACTGGACCCCGCCGACCAGCAACGCCTGGACCGCTGCGTGGCGGAAGCCTATGTCGCCGCCGGCCGTTATGAACAGGCGATCGAACCCTTCCGCGAACTGATCAAAGCACGACCGAAAGATCCCGACATCCTGGCCAGCTTTGCGCTGTTGCTCATGAAGTTCAGTCAACAGGGACGCACCCAGGAAGCTCAGCAACTGTGGAAGCGACTGGAAAGCCAGCACAAATCAGGTTCGCGCGGCTGGTTCGACGCCCGCTACCAGTTCATCCGGTGCGAACTGGACCTGGGTCATCCGGACAAGGCCATCAAACTCATCGGCGTCACGAAGGTCCTTTTCCCGGAATTGGGAGGGCCTGAAACGCAACAACGGTTTCAGTCATTGCAGGCAGCCTGCGAACAACGCACGACAAAGCCAGGCGCATGACATGAACTATCGGCCACACGATTACTCACGACTTGTTCGGGAATAACGGGGCGGTTGACCAGACTCACCAGGAATTTATCGCATGCGCTATCACGGAGTGACTGCGCTGCTGGTCGACACTCACATCCATTCGCGAATCGGGCGGCCGTGGTTGAGGCGGATTTCTCGGCCGTCGAGAGTCGGCGTCATCAGATCCAGGGGGACTCCGAGTTTGGTATAGATTGTCGCCGCTGTGTCCTCGGGAAAGTATTCGTTCTGGACGGGACGGCCTCCTTCCGGATCGGTCTTGCCCAGCACGGCACCGCCGGGAATTCCGGCACCCGCCATGACGGCGAATCCGGAGGTGGCCCAGTGATCGCGACCGCTGGCCGCGTTGATCTGCGGTGTTCGTCCGAAATCGGTCAACCACACCACCAGCGTCGTATCCAGCAGCCCGCGCTGTTCCAGGTCGATCAACAACTCCGGCAAGGCTCGGTCAACGGGGGGCATCAGATTGTTCTTCAAGGATTTGAAGTTATCCGCATGAGTATCCCAACCGTTGTCACTGACCGTCACAAAGCGGACGCCCGCCTCGATCAACCGTCGGGACAAGAGCATACGCTGGCCGAAGCCGTTCATCCCGTACCGTTCTCGCAGCTTGGGATCTTCGGAATTCAAGTCGAAAGCCTTTTTCGCCTGCGGAGACGCAATGAGGTTCAACGCCGCCTGCACGTGGGTGTCGAGGGCCGCGTAGGCCAGCGGATCGGAATCGAGCGTGCGTTGCAGACCGTCGATCGTACGCACCATTTCGGCCCGCCGCTGCATGCGCTGGCGATCAATGGCGGCGGGCAAGGTGATATCGCGAGCCGAAAAGTTGGCGAGTGCCGGGTCAGCGAGGATTTCAAACGGATTGTGCACCGTTCCCAGGAAGCCGGCCGTGCCGCCGCCGACACCCTTGCTGACCGCGTTGCCCAGTTGGACGAAGGGGGGAAACAGCGACTTGAATCCCTTATGGTGACTGATCACCGAACCAAAGCAGGGATAGATCGTGGTCGGCGAGAACCGGTGGCCCGACATCATCACGAAGTCGGCCGCGGCATGAGCTCCCGTGACGGGATTGAGACTGCGGAGCACAGCGTAGCGATTGAGTTCACTCGCCAACCGCGGCAACAGTTCGGAGAAGTGGACTCCGGGCACGGCGGTCGGGATGGTTTTGAACTCGCCGCGAACCGATTCCGGGGCTTCTGGCTTGGGGTCGAAGGTATCGTGATGGCTGGTACCGCCGAGGGTCCAGATCAGGATGCAGCTCACATCCTTACCGGTGGCTTTGCCCTTTGCGGCCTTGGCAGCGAGCAATTGTGGCAGGTTGAGCCCCAGGCCACCGAGTGCTCCCAGTTGGAGGAAATCGCGACGTTGAATTCCACGGCAGTCACGTGTGTATCCGGGCAGCAGATTCAACATGTGTGAACCCTCCAACTCTGAGGCAGAACAAATCAACGTAGCTCAATATGTACTACTAAAATCGTCAATCCGAAGTCCCAAGTCAACCCGAAACCAAATTTATCCGCTCGACACATCAGATGGTCATCGCGGTGAAGCCGCCGTCGACCACGAGATTGGCGCCTGTTAGAAAACTGCCCGCGGTGGGTGAGGCCATCAGGAGGATGGCACCGGAGAGTTCCTCGGGGGTCCCGAAACGCTTCATGGGGGTGTGACGCATGACGTTTTCAATGCGGTCTGCAGTCAGGACCTTGCGATTCTGTTCGGCGGGGAAAAAGCCAGGGGACAACGCATTCACACGGATTCCGTGGGGGGCCCATTCGCGGGCCAGATTCTGCGTCAGATTCAGGACCGCGGCCTTGCTGGCGGAGTACGTGAAGACGCGGGACAGCGGGGTGATGGCACTCAGCGACGCGATGTTGATGATCGATCCAGGCGCCTGCTTCTCGATGAGTTGGGCCCCAAAAACCTGACAGGCCAACCGGACGCCGCGCAGGTTCACATTCATAATGCGATCCCATTCGTCGTCAGTGATTTCGAGAAATGGAGTTGGCGAATTGACGCCCGCTCCATTGACCAGAATATCGGGCAACCGCTGGTGCGCGGCCAGATGCTTGGCGATCGTGTCCAGATCGGCGCGTTTCGTCACGTCGGCTGGGAGGAACTCGGCCGTGGCACCCATCCCGGTCAGACGTTGAACGGCCGCGGCGCCGGCAGTCGCGTTCGAGCCGACGACGACGATGTGGGCCCCGGCGCGGCCCAGGGTATCGGCAATCGATCCGCCCAAGGTTCCCGTGCCGCCAATGACGACTGCTGTCAGCCCCTGCAGTCCAAACAATTGACGCAGATACGCGGCAGACGGATCAACGGAACTCATGCGGCTGAGACTTTCGGGTGGAACAAAAATGATCTACTTGCACCTACGCCAGCAATTCATCGATCGCCGTCGGATCTTCCAGCACAGGCGTCGGGCGCCCTGCATGATCGATGATATGCAGCGTGGGATCAATCCCCAGAACCTTATAGATGGTGGCATGAATGTTGGCCGGCGTCACCGGGCGCGTTGCCGGAGCTGTCCCCAGGCGATCGGTCGAACCGATGATCTGGCCGCCCTTCACGCCGCCGCCACCCATCAGGCAGAACATCGAATTGCCCCAATGGTCGCGACCTGGCGTGCCCTGGCTCATGGGAGCCCCGCCGTTGCCGCCGTCGTTCATCCGGGGCGTGCGGCTGAATTCGCCACACAGCACGACTAGCGTCGTCTCCAGCAGGCCACGTTGATCGAGATCCTGGAACAGACTGGCGACGGCACTGTCGACCATGGGCAGTACGCGTTCGTAGCCTCCCTTGAGGTCCCAGTGATGATCCCAGCCGCTGTATTGCACAGTGACAAACGTCGCGCCGGCTTCCACCAGACGCCGCGCCAGCAGCGTGCTTTGCCCCCAACTGTTGCGGCCATATTGATCACGCAAGCGGGGGTCTTCATGATCGATGAAAAACGCTTTGCGAGCGGCCGGCCCCGAGACAAACTCGAAGGCGTCCTGGTCAAAGCGATCGAGCGAATCGAACGTCCCCTTCCGATCGACAGTCCGCGGAATGCGGTCGAGCTGGGCATTGAGGGTCCGGCGATCACCCAGGCGATCGATGCTCAGACCCGGAGCCAGATTCAGGTTGGGGATGGTGAAATTGGGTGCGTTGGGATCGGCATGCGTCATGAACGGGTCGTACTGCACGCCGAGCATGTGGCCGCCGAAGTAGCCAGGAACCAGACCGATGCTGCTGGCATGCGGAACGCTCAGATAGGCCGGCATCCCTTGCTTACGCGAACCCACTTCGCGAGCCACGATGGCGCCGATACCCGGGAATTTCTGGCCGCTGTTCGCCCCGCTGACGCCCATATTCTTGGTCGTCAACATGCGATGGCCACCCGCAAAGTGGTCACCAGTATCATGATGCAGCGAACGCACCATCGAGAACTTATCCGCGACCTGAGCTTGTTTCGGATAGAGTTCGGTCATGTCGAAGCCGGGGACATTGCTACGAATCGGGGTCCACAGACCGCGATAGATAGCCGGGGCCTCGGGCTTCATGTCGTACATGTCCATGTGGCCGGGGCCGCCATCCAACCAAATCAGGATGACGGACGTATTCTTCTTCTGCCCGGTCTTGCCGGATGTAAGCTCTTTGGCTCGTGCGAATTGGGGCAATCCCACCGCACCCATTCCCGCCATCCCCAACTGGACGAAACTGCGGCGCGACATCCCATCGCAGTAGCGTGGGGCCAAACCAGCATCGACTCGGAACATGGGATTCTCTCCTGCGCACAGACACATTCAAACGGTCTCTTATCTGTTCATAATTGTTTTTCGGCTTCAGAGCAAGGGAAAAGACACTTTGCTTGGTCTAGAAGTCAAAATCGGTCTGGTCAATCGTCACGAGTGTCGGGGTGTACTAGTTGCGTTCGGTACTCCACGCCTGGGCCAGTTCCACCAGGACCTTGGCACAGTTTTCCATTTCTTCCACGCAGGTCCATTCCAGCGGCGAGTGCGGGTTGTGTTCTCCTGTGGAGAGATTGGGGGTCGGCAAGCCGAGTTCGGTCAGCCGGGACCCGTCGGTGCCGCCACGGATGATCGCCAGGTTCGGCTTCAGCCCGGCGGCTGCGGTGGCTTCCACCGCCTTGGGCAAGGCTCGCGGCTCACGCTCCAGACCCTCCCGCATGTTGCGGTATTGTTTGCGGATGGCAATCTCGATCGAGGCCCGCGGATGTTTCTGCCGCAGTTTCACGGCGATCGTTTCCAGCGCCGCCGCATATTCCGCCAGCCGTGGCGTTTCAAAGTCACGAAGAATCATGCGGGCCGATGCCAGAGCGACTCCCCCTTCGATTTGATACGGGTGAATGAAGCCCTCGCGGTCGGCCGTGGTTTCCGGCGACAAGCGGTCGGCCGGCAACTGAGCCAGAAACTCGCTCAGAATCCGCACCGCGTTGACCATCTTCCCCTTGCCGATGGAAGGATGGATATTGATCCCTGCGACGGTGACCACCGCCTGATCGGCCGAGAATGTTTCGGAATCGATGCCCCCTTCGCCGTCACCATCCAAGGTGTAGGCACACACGGCCCCGAGCTTTTTCAAATCCAGGTGATCGACGCCGCGGCCGATTTCTTCATCGCACGTGAAGCAGACGCGAATCGGTCCGTGCGCGATCTCGGGATGCTCCATCAAGTAGGCAGCAGCCGTCATGATCACTGCAATTCCCGACTTATCATCCGCCCCGAGCAACGTCGTGCCGTCCGTCGTGACCAGCGTCTTGCCGATCAACCCCAACAAGTCGGGATTGTCCTCGACGCGAATGATTTTTGTCGGATCCGCAGGCAGGACAATGTCTCCACCCCGATAGTTCTGGATGACCTGCGGATCGACATTGGTCCCAGACGTTTCCGGAGACGTATCCACATGGGCCAGCCAGGCAATCACCGGGACGGGAGCGCCCAGCGTCGCAGGGATGGTGGCCATGACGATGCCATGTTCGTCGAGGCTGACGTCCCGCAGACCCAGTTCATCACATTCATGTTCGAGCAACCGGCACAGATCCAACTGCTTGGCAGTGCTGGGGACCGACTGGCTGGTTTCGTCGGATTGAGTATCGATGCGCACGTAACGGAGAAAGCGATCCAACAGCAACGACATGAGCGATCCTTCAGTAGCGGTATATCAAGGTCAATTCCGAACGAATTCAAACGGACGAATCATGATAGCAATCCTACGTTTCCTTTGCTCTCGTTGAATTCTTGCTTCGTTTCCACGCTTGGCTATTGTATCCGGATTCCTATGACCCATATCGTTCTGCCCTCCATCATCCTGCCACTTTCCTTTGGCAGAATGATGGAGGGCAGAACGATGAATGAGGTCAGAGCGCTCCCATTGGAGTACAGGGTTACGCGAACCGGGCTCTCGCTGGTGGTGTTAAGCAAGCAGCCCGATTGCAAGTTGCAACCGGGCTGCGGGTGTCGTCTCGATAGGTTGATCCGCCCCGCGTTAATACTCGCGAGTCTTATTCAATCCGGGTTGCGGCACGGGGTATTTGCCGTCCGCGCTGGCAAGGATCGGCGCGGGGCCGTCCAGGGTCAGCTTGTCGACGTCGGGAGCAAACTCATGTTCGCTGTTGAGAATGTCTTCGTACTTGATGATCTGACCGGTGTGAGCGGCCATGCGACCCATCGACGTCACCAGGCTCGCTTCAGCACCGCGCTTGGCTTCGTTGTACGGCTTGTTCTCGCGAATCGCCGCGACGAGGTGATCCCATTCCAGTTGGTACGGATTCGGCTCGGGAGGGGGAAAGGCCCACGCCACATTGTCTTTGTTCATCTTCTGATCCTTGAAGATCCGACACTTCGACGGGGCGTGGCCAGAATGCGAAATGACGGCTGCCGCCTTGCTGCCGTGAACGTAGCTCGCGAACTCATTTTGACAGCCTTCGATCAGGCGACCATCCATGTACATTTTCGTTCCATCCGCGAACGTGTATTCCGTCGAGTAACTGTCGAAGTTCTGATCGATATTGTCACCGCGAAAGTGTCGGCCGCCAGAAGCCCGGGCTTCGACGGGCCAGGCATCCTTCATCCAGCACATTTCATCAATGTTGTGGATCAAGAAGTCGCTGAAGGCCCCACCGCTCGCCCACAGGAACGCGTGGAACTCCTGGATCTGATACATCAGCTCGCTCATCTCCTTCGGCTTGGGACCGCAGAACGCATGAGCTGTCGGACCGGCCATGCGATAGCCGCGTAGCATGAGGACATCGCCAATTTCGCCGTTGCGGATACGTTGGAACAACTCACCGCGGGCCTTACAGTGACGGCACATCAGACCGACGCCCACCTTGAGATTCTTCTTGACCGACTCTTCGGCCAGGGCAAGCATCTTGCGGGTCGAAGGACCGTCGACCGTGGTCGGCTTCTCCATGAAGACGTTCAAGTCCTTCTGGATCGCGTAGGTGAACTGGACCCAGCGGAACGCCGGCGGCGTGGTCAGAATGGCGATGTCGCCCGGATTCAGACAATCCATGGCCTTCTTGTAGCCATCAAACCCAATGAATTTGCGATCTTCAGGGACATCCACCTTGTCGCCGAAGGCGTTCTTGATCGACTGGTGGCTGTGTTTCAACTTGCTCTCGAAGACGTCCGCCATGGCCACCAGCTTAATGGGGCCACTCGACGTGGAGAGCGCATTTTGTGCGGCACCAGTTCCCCGGCCACCGCAGCCGATCAGGGCCACCTTGATCGTGTTGTTCTCGGCGGCGTGGACATGTTGCGGGATCACGACACCGGCCAGGGCGGACGCGGCGGCAATTTTCCCCGACGTTTTCAAGAGGTCGCGACGTGACATGGAGTCGTTCATGGCTTCGCTCATGGAGGGTCTTTCCCTTGCTTCTACTGGGCTTCTACTGGCTGTCAGGATCAAACGAAGATGCAGCGTCAGGTCAAACGAGTCAGTGGAAATGACTCGGAACGGGTCACATCGACCTGCGTGAGTGGATTGTACCTGCAATTCTGCCGACTTTACAACGTGGTCGATGCCGCCAAGTCGACACCTATTCCCGGTTCTTCGATTTTTGCGAGAGGGCCCGTTTCATTTCCATTTGATCTGCGGCCTTTTTCAGCTTTTCCCGCTTGTCGTGCAGTTGGCGGCCTTTGCCGACCGCAATCTCCACCTTCACGCGACCTTCGAAAAAGTAGATCGCCAGCGGAATCAGGGTCTGACCACGCATCTCCGCGGCGGCAGCGAACTTCTTGAGTTCACGCCGATGCACCAGCAATTTCCGCTCGCGACGCGGTTCGTGGTTCATCAGGTTGGCCTGGGGATACTCAGCAATATCGCAGCCCAACAACCAGAGTTCGTTGCCGCTGACCTTGGCGTAAGCCTCTTCCAACGAGACCTTGCCGTCGCGCAGGCTCTTCACTTCACTGCCGCGCAGGACGATCCCGCATTCGAGCTCATCGAGGATCTCATAGTCGTGACGCGCCCGGCGATTGCGGGCAATCATTTTGGAGTTCGGGTCGTTCGACTTCGAGGGCGTTTTGGCCATGGTTTGTCCTTTGTCATTGGTCCTTTGTCCTTGGCCTTATTCGTTATCCGCACTGGTTTGTGGGCGGAGATGAAAATCGATCACCAGGGGCAGATGATCCGAGGCCTGGCGGGTCAGGGGACTTTTGACGACTCCGGCGTGACGGATATCAATGTCGCCGCGGAAGAAGGCCTTGTCGAGTGAGCCGAGGGCCAGATAGGCCGGAAATGACCGAAAATGAGATGGGGGCGACGTGATTTGACGAAAACCATGTTCGTGAAAAGGGGCTTTCCACAACTGATTGCGCCAGTCGTTGGTATCTCCGATGATCATGGTCGGATGATGCAGGGCTTCTTTGAACAGCCGATGTGCCAGCAGATGTTGAGACTGCCAGAGGCGCATCCGGGCCGTCAGACTGAGATGCCAGTTGACGACTTGCAGCGGACCTTCCGGAGTCTCGACGACTGCCAGTTGTGCTCCACGTGGTTTGGTTTCATGGTAGCGCAGCGAAATGTGATGATGTGCCAGAAAGGGCCACCGCGACAACACCAGGTTGCCATAACCCCCTTCCTTCAAATGGACGTTCAACTGGTAGTCATACGATGCAACCTTGAATTGCTCGGCCAGCAACCGCGGCTGATCATCGTGCCGGGAACGTCGGACGTTGCGGTCGACTTCTTGCAGGCAGATCAAATCTGGGTTCTGGCCTTCAATCACGGAAATGACTCGTTCCAACGAGTAGTGCCGATCGGTACCGCCAATCCCCTTGTGAATGTTCCAGCTCAAAATACGCATAAGTCACTCACCAGCATTAGCTACTGGATGAAAGGCCGAATGAATGTCGCTTCGTTGACCGGCCCGCAGGTCACGCCGAACCTGCGACCGATCAGGCGAGTCTAACAGCTTGCTGATGTTGCTGAAACCAATCTCGCGACAAGCGTGCGGCGAGAGGCAAATTACGGTCTCACGTGACGACACAATACTGGACGGCGTAATGGTTAAAGCGAATCTAGCGAGACTCGGATTCGCCCACGGCGCGAATTCTGGGAGACGGTCGACAAATCACATCACAGGCGACTTGCCGTGCTGAGTTCAATCCCGTATCCTTAAACAATCACCGGCAGTCACTGCGACTGGCCGACAAGCGGATGTGTTGAAATTGGCAGACAAGCTGGTCTCAGAAGCCAGTGGGCTTAACCGCCCGTGTGGGTTCAAGTCCCACCATCCGCACTCGTCAATTCCAATTGAGTGACACCGAGACTTCCCAGATCCCCGCGATCCGGGAAGTCTTTGCGCTTCCGGCCCGAGACGAAGCCCGTGAGATGGGCGACCCGTTCTACGACGCTTGGTCCAAGTCATTTGCATCCACAGATTTCGCAGATGACGCAGATGAAGATCCAATCTGCGTCATCTGCGAAATCTGTGGATCTATTAAGAATACAACCATGTTCCGATTCCGGACGTTCGTGGAAGACATTTTGAAACCACGAATGACTCGAATGGATGGGATTTATTCGTGTCATTCGTGGTTTGTTTTCTTCGTAAAAATGGGGGCGGTTCGCGTCTCGGACGGGCCGGGAGACCCGTTCTACGACGCATCTTGCTGTCGTTACGACTCGCACGATCGTTACAACGGGTTCCCTCATGAATTGTTGCTCCCTGCATTGTCGTTGACTTTGGTTTCCGTGGCTCGGTAACGTGAATTTCGTTGAGAATCGGTGCGGAATCATTTGCCTCAACGGAAATCGTTAACCAGGTGCAGGGGAGTTCGGAAACATGAGACGATCGACACTGATGGGCGGGCTGTTGTTGCTGGCAACGGGGTTTTGCCTGGGGAGCCAGACGTTGCTGGCGGCTGACAAAAATGGTCTTATTATTGACCCCAATTGGACGATCCAGATTCGTCCCGCCAAACGTGCTCCGCAATCGGCTGCCACGGACTTTGATTCTGCTTCAACGGTGACTCAAGCGGCAAATGAAGAAGAAGCCCCGGCCCCGGAATCGGTTGCCAAGCCAGTTCCTGCAGTTCGAGAAGTGAAGCCGATCGGCCCGGATCTGCCACCTCAAATGGTCCCTCATTTCACGACCACGCTGCCCGCAGGTCCGCCGCGGATGACGTATGCGGAAGCCTATGCCGCCGTCCCCTTCAGCCGAGCGGAATACGAAGGGAACCCCGTGTATCGCCACCAGGCAGCCTTGGAATTGATGTTCGGCGTGCAGCGTCCGACGACTCTCGTACAGAACTACACACCGCGCGCCTTCCGCTATCCGGACTCGTATCAGATCCCCTACGGCCGCTCGGACACTCAGCACATCAACATTCGGCAAATTGGTCGACCGTATGGGACGTCCGGAGTCGGGTATCCGTTCGGCGTGCCGAGTTCATGGTAGTGGGCGAACGCGGTTACGCAGCCACATTTGCGGCCGTCTGGTCAACTTGATAGCCTCAACACGCGGCAATGCTGTCGCGTGTTTTTCTTTCAGTTGAGCCCTCTATGCCTACCGCGCTGCCGTCCGTCGATGTCTCTCGTCCCGCCGTCGTCCTGGTGAGTGGCGGCCTGGATTCCGCCACCGTACTGGCCATTTCCAAATCGCAAGGCTTCACACCCTACGCCCTAACCTTTGATTATGGACAGCGCCACCGTTTCGAACTGGAGGCGGCTCGCCGTGTTTGCGAGGCGGCAGGCGTCGCGCGGCAGGTCGTATTCAACATTGACCTGCGACCGTTCGGCGGCTCGGCACTGACTTCGGACATCGACGTACCGAAAGATCGCAATGCCGCGGAACTGACCACCGGGATTCCGATCACCTATGTCCCCGCACGGAACACGGTGTTTCTCTCACTGGCCTTGGGCTGGGCCGAAGTTCTGGGCGCGGCGGACATCTTTATTGGTGTCAACGCAGTTGACTACAGCGGCTACCCGGATTGTCGTCCGGAATTCATTGCCAGCTTCCAGCAGACCGCGACGTTGGCCACCAAGGCAGGCGTTGAAGGGACGACGCGGTGGGAAATCCACGCACCGTTAATTCAACTGACGAAGGCCGAAATCATCCAGACGGGACACCGTCTGGGAGTCGATTACAGCTTGACCCACAGTTGCTACGATCCCGCCCCGGACGGCCGTGCCTGCGGCCGGTGCGACACCTGCCAGTTGCGGCTGAAGGGGTTTGCCGATGCCGGCGTGACGGACCCCGTGCCGTACGTGTTCCTCCCTTAAGGCAACCGGCAGCACGTTGGACTGCACGGGGGCGCATCGCTCGGCGGGCAGGCCGACGCCATCGACAGGCCACCGCTGACATGTGCCGCATGCGCACTGATCAGTTTTTCCAGCCGGGTGGACTCGCACTTCGGGCAGGCGGGCTGTTCGCCGGAACGTACCA
The DNA here is from genome assembly GCA_945861445.1 of Planctomicrobium piriforme. Lineage (GTDB taxonomy): Bacteria > Planctomycetota > Planctomycetia > Planctomycetales > Planctomycetaceae > JAKFVC01. Next base: position 15,730 of record CAMAVF010000003.1, read on the forward strand.
GAACTTCAAATTCCTGCTCGCAGCCCTGGCATCGATATTCAAATAACGGCATCGGAAATCTACTCCTACTTGAACCCTAAACTAAAAAAGTGCTGACTAAACCTCTGCGTCAGTTCAGAACCGCTTGAAATATCGCGGTTCTGAACTTCCCACAACCGGTTTTGTCAGGGTTCTAAAACTGCTTCAGAAACTTGACGTCGTTGTTGGTGAAATGCCGGATGTCCTGGATGTTGTGGCGACGCATGCAAAACCGTTCCATGCCGAAGCCGAACGCGAACCCGCTGACTTGCTCGGGGTCGTATCCGACGGCTCGCAAGACATTGGGATCCACCATCCCCGCACCACCAATCTCCACCCAGCCGCCGCGCATTCCTTCCCAGCTCATGTCGACTTCGACCGAAGGTTCCGTGAAGGGGAAGAACGACGGACGGAATCGCAAGGTGACCTCGTGACCAAGGTAGGCTTCGGCAAACAGCCGGAGCACGGTTTTCAGTTCGGCCATGTTGACCGTGTCGCCGATCATCAGGCCTTCCATCTGATGGAACATGCAGTGGTGCGTGGCGTCGATCACATCCGGACGATAAACGCGGCCAATCGAAATCACGCGGATCGGCGGCGGAGTCTGTTCCATCACTCGGATCTGTACGGTCGACGTCTGGCTGCGGAGCAACATGGCTCCGCCAGCGCCGGCTCCACCAGCGCTGACGTTCGCAGCCGCCAGATAGAACATGTCGAGAGGATCGCGTGCGGGATGGTCTTCGGGGATATTCAGCGCATTGAAGTTGTGAAACTCGTCCTCAATTTCTGGCCCTTCCACCACGGTGAAACCGAAGCGGCCCATGATGTCTTTGAATTCGGCAATCGTCTGCATCAACGGATGCCGGCGCCCCACACGGGGGCGAATCCCCGGCAACGTAATATCGAGGTCACTGGCGGCCGACTTGGGTCGGCTGAGGACTCGCCGCCGAGCTTCCAGTGCCGCGCTGACCGCCTCTTTCACTTCATTGAAGCGTTTGCCGACCAGCGGCTTTTCCTCTTTGGTCGCTTTACCCAGCAGACCCTGCAAGTCGCGCATTCGGCCGTTCTTGGCGCCGAGGAACTCGATCCGCACGGTCTCGAGATCTTCGGCCGTGCCTGCAGACTGCAGCGCCGCCAGCGCCTGGGATTCGTAGTCGGTGAATTGCTGCATCAGATCCATCGTGCTATCCCTCTTCAAGTCGAACTTTGGGCGTCAGCCCAATGGTTTTTAGCGACTTGCACAATACCCGAACAGTCAATTCAAACTCGGCAGGCTCATTTCGGATATCGAAATGCCAACAGGGTGCTCAACCTGAACCCAGCGGCAAACCAGAGAGCTGGCCGATGGGCTGGGTTGAGCACCCTGCGGGGTGACTTCAACAAGAGTTCGTCGTACCGTCAGGCGGCGGTCGCAGCCTTGGCCGTGCTCTGCTTGGCGATCTCGACCAGTTCGTCGAAAATCTGCGGTTCGAAGATCGCAATTTCGCTCAACATCTTGCGATTCAGCTTGATGTTGGCCAAATCCATCCCGTGAATAAACACCGAATAGGACATGCCACGAGCCCGCACGGCGGCGGTGATGCGCGTGATCCACAGAGCGCGCATATCGCGCTTCTTCAACCGGCGATGCACCCAAGCAAAAACTCGGGCGCGAATCACCGTTTCGCGAGCGGTACGATACAGCTTGTGACGCCCCATCACATTGCCGCTGGCTTCTTTCAACCAGCGACGTTTCGATCGGCGACGAGCACTACCTTTACGAACTCTCATAGCAACTCAAAACCTGAATTCCAGCGATTGAGGGGCGTAGTGACCCTCTTAATAAATCAAATCCAAAGCCAGGCGACAATTACCGACAACTTATTGGCTCTGACAAAACCAGTTGTGGGAATTTCAGAACCGTGGAATTTCGCACGATTCTGAAATGACGCAGAGGTTTTGTCAAAATCTACTACAGACCGGGAGCGAGTCCCATCCGAATGATGGCGGCTTCGGCCCCCACCACGACGTTGTCATTCCGCAAGCCGCGCTTCCGCTTGGCAGACTTGCTGCTCAAGATGTGGCCACGGAAAGCACTCTTGTGCTTGATCTTGCCCGTCGCGGTCACTTTGAACCGCTTCTTCATCCCTTTGTGTGTCTTTTGCTTGGGCACGATCCGCCCTCTTTATTTCAAAAAGGTAAACTCGCAATCACCCGAATGCCTTCGAGTGATTCACTTTATATCGAACGACGATCACTGACGCGGCAGTTTGTGGCTGATCCGACTGCCCCGTCAAATCAACAAACCGCCCTGCGGCGGCTTGGAAGCGACGGATTATAACCGGCAGTGGAAACTTTACGCCAGCGATCGACACAAAAAATGTCCCACGACTGACTTCATATCGGCTGTTCGAGCCACGCTCGCGAGTGCGTGGCTGACTGGCCGTTCTATCCAAGCTCTGGCGAGACTCGATATGAAACTGTGTAACTCGTTTTCCAACAACTACTTCGGCGCCAGAATCGCACTCATCTTCTTCTTGCCTTCCATGAGGGGCGAGCGTTCGACCTTCGCCACGTCTTCCAACTTGGCGATGACGTCCATCAACACCTCACGACCGAGGTCAATATGTGCCATTTCGCGGCCCTTGAACTCGATGTTGACCTTCACCTTATCTTTGTCGGACAAAAACTGCCGCGCCTGGCGGAGTTTTACGTCAATATCATGATCACCGGTCTTGGGGCGAAGGCGAATTTCCTTCACCTGGACCTGATGCGTCTTCTGGCTCTTGGCTTGTTTGCGTTTTTGTTCGTACTTGAACTTTCCGTAATCCAAAATACGACAGACAGGCGGTCGTTCGTCTGGAGCGACTTCCACCAAGTCCAATCCTGCTTGTGCGGCGACTTCCAAGGCAGCGTCTGTCGCCAGGACGCCCAACATTTCTCCGTCTGCGTTGACCACCCGCACCGGCGAAATGCGGATCTGGTCGTTAATCCGATGATGCGTTTCGATAGCAAAAACCTCGTTTAAACCTAAGCCTGGATCATTTTAGCCAGTCAAACCGGGTCACTCCAGCGATGGAAGAACCCGTCGACTCGCTTCCAGAAAAACGATCCGTAAACACCAATAGCGACTCAGCCCAACAGGATTGGACCAGCCGGATGAGATTCTACGTCTTTAATGCGGCACTTTGCGGACGAATTTGGAGACCGGCTACCGCTGAGGTTGAATTCGGCCAGGCAGGGAGCCCGGGGGAAATCTCACCACTGTTAATTCGGCGATTGATAGCCGGCCGTTGAATCCGGTGCGAAAATGACACGACGAAAAACCGTCAAACTTCGCAGTAATCTTCACTTGTACCGCTGCCAAGTCGGCAAGTCAAGAAGTCCCTGTCGTTTTCGATTGATATACCGTCAGAGGTCTTCCCGAGTCGAAAGGTCAGGAGCCCCATCCCACGATCTGCGGCAGGCTTAAAACACTGTGAACAACAGCGCCTGCGCCGACCGGATCAGCCAGAGTCGTTCTTCCTTCGTCAATTCGGCTTTGCGTAAGATTTGGCCGGTTTTGTTGTGAGTCTGCGTCACCAGGAACCGCTGCAGCTGGGTCAGTGGCTTTTTCCCCGACTGGTCCGCCACCTGCAACAATTCGGTGATCCGATGGATCGTGCGTGCTTCCTCTAAATCGGGCGCCGGCTGTTTGATCCACTCGGGAGGCGTCTTTGTGTTGGCCGACTCGCGGACGACCTGCAGGATCACATTCGAGATGGAAGCCAGTTGTTCGTAATTCAATCGATCGGGGGTGTCTCGCGGGGTGTGATAGTCAGGATGCTCGCCGGTGGAGAAGAACAGAAACGGCACGTGTTCATCGCGAAATGGGCCATAATCGCTGCGCGTGCCGACGAGGTCCGCACCCAGCCGGGCGAGTTCCAGGCCCTTGGGCGGCACGAGATCCTGCAGCAACGGCGTCAGACCTGTTCCATATTCACTGCCCATGACAAACACAACTGGCAGTGGCAAATCTCCCAGCGACCGACCCAGCAAGTCGGACGTGATAAACAGCTTTACTTGCGACAATTTCCAGGGCGGATGGCCTGCAAACCAGCGCGATCCCCACAGCAAGTGCTCTTCCAGGTCAAAACCCACGAACGCGATGCTGCGTTGCGGACGGTCTTTCGCGGTCGCCAGTTGACGGGCGACTTCCAGCATCATGGCCACGCTGCTGGCGTTGTCGTCGGCACCCGGATAGATCTTGCCATTGCGCTGGCCCAGGTGATCGTAATGCACGCCCAGGACGATGATTTCGTCCTTGAGCTGCGGATCAGATCCAGGCAGGAACGCGCCGACGTTCAAGCCCCAGATGGGTTTCGTGCCATCTTCTTCGACAACGCCGGGGACCTCCTGAGCGTAACTCTTTTCAAAGAGAGGTTCCAGTTTCAGGCGTTTGAACTCTGCCACCAGATACTTGGCAGCCAGTTGGCGACTTGCGGGGGATCCGCGGCCCTGAAGTTCGTCACTGGCAAGGTAGGCGACATGCTTTTTCAGCGGTTCAGCGGCAATGGCCAACGGCACGGGAATTGTCCGGGTCGGTGCAGAAACGGGTTCCTGGGCACTGAGACAAATCGCTACCAGACAGCAGCATCCGCTGAAAATCCACATCCGTGCCATGCGTTCGTCCTTGTTAAGTCTGAATGGTCCAATTCGACCGGCCGTATTCTATCAAACACGCGCCCAACTCTGGAGAGTCAGGCGATGGTCGGGCGATTCCCAATTTGCCCAGTTTTACCAACAGGAACGCGGTGGCAATCTGTAGCGATGCTGCTGGATATTCTTGTGGTAGCGAGTGCAACTTAGCCGATGATTAGGTTGACCCTGACTTCCCACTGACCGGTTGACCGTGAGACGGGAAGGCAGGTTTCCGACGTTGATGAACCGTGACGATCCCGCAGCGATGATCGAGCGGTGTTGGGATAATTGGGACCTGGCATGCCACGGACGCGACGTGCCGCCACACTGAAGGAGCAGACTCATGCGAAACTATTTGCTGGCCGGCCTGATTGCCTGCGCGGCGTACGCGGCGTGCGGACTGGCTTCGCCGACTGCGGCCCAGGCCCAGTACGGCATGGGCCAGGCCCCTGACTGGGGACGATTCTATCACTACCCCTACGTGTACTATCCCAGCAGCTTCGGCCGGCCTCAGCAGTACGACAGCTTGTACTATCGCTATCCGGCCGAACGGCGGATCCCGGTCTACAACAAGGCCTGGTACAACCCGTACATGGAACCCATGCCCTACTATAAGGGCAACCATTTCAAACTCGACGTGTTTTAACAAAAACGGGGGAACGTCGAGTTCCGTCGGCGGGGAGCGGGGGCTCCCCGCTGGCATTCTTTGAGGAGGGATTTCACCTTCGGCGAAGAAGTTCGCAATCCTGGAGTCCATGAGCCCCATCCCTATTCATGGGACCTATGGGACGGATGAGACTTATGAAAGTGGGTGAGCGCGCGATTCCAATGAACTCCTGGGATTTCGTTTTCTCGCTGGTTGGTGACATTCGACTGTCTAGTAATTACGATGGCGGTTGATGCAGTTCCCACCCCCAGGAGCCCACTATGTCTCTGCGTTCTCGGTCGCTGGTTTCCCGGCTTGGCTGGTTGGCGTGTCTGCTTCCGCTGTGGTGCCTGGGTTGTGCCCCCAAGCCGGCAGAGACTCCCGCTGCGTCGCCGGGCACTGCGGTCCCCGCCGCACCGAAATCCGCCGCACTGCGCAAGGTCAAACTGCTGCTGAATTGGTTTCCTGAAGCGGAACACGGAGGCTTTTATGCCGCCCAGGTTCACGGTTACTTCAACGACGCGGGCGTGGATGTGGAGATCATCGCCGGCGGGCCGGGGGTCGCGGTCGTCCAGCAAGTCGCCACCAAGCAGGTGGAATTCGCCATCGCGAATGCCGATCCGATTTGCTTTGGTCGCGCCGAACAGGCACCGGTCGTCGCCCTGATGGCTCCCCTCCAGACCAGTCCACGCTGCCTGATGGTTCACGCGAAATCGGGCATCAAGAAGTTCGCCGACATCCACGACATGACCGTTGCCATGTCGTCAACGAGTGCTTTCTCGCACTTCCTGCAAAAGAAATTCCCGTTCAAGAACGTGCAGATCGTCCCCTATCCAGGTAATGTCGCGCAGTTCCTGGAAAAGGCAGACTTCGCCCAACAGGGCTACGTCTTCAGTGAACCCTATCTGGCCAAGCAACAAGGGAGCGATCCGCACGTGCTGATGGTGTCGGATGTGGGCTTCAACCCCTATACCAGTTGCCTGATCACGCACGACGATATCGCCAAACAAGATCCCGAACTAGCGCGCAAGGTCGTCCAGGCGTCGATCAAGGGCTGGCAGCAGTATCTGGCGGAACCAGTTAAGACCAACGAGTACATCCACAGTCTGAACAAAGAGATGTCTCTGGACGCTCTGGCCTTTGGAGTGAAGGAACTGAAACCGCTCGTCGAAGATACCGTGACGAAGGCGAACGGGATTGGCCACATGGGCTTGGAACGCTGGCAGACGCTGGTTGATCAACTGATCGAAATCGGCCAATTGCAACCCGACAAGGTGAAGACGTCTGACTTGTACACAACGGAATTCCTAAAACCCGCCGAGAAGCAACTGCCGTAGGATCGTGGGCCGCGTCGTGAAACGAATCCTCTTGTGGCTATTTACGCTCATCGGCTCCTGGATGGGCATGCAGGCGGTTCATGAATTCGGGCATGTGGCCGGCGCCTGGATGACCGGTGGGCGAGTGGCCACGGTCGTGTTGCATCCGCTGACCATTTCACGAACCGATCTGGCAGCAAACCCCGATCCACTGACGGTCGTGTGGGCGGGTCCGGTGCTAGGCTGCGTCTTGCCACTGATTGCCTGGTGGGTCACGCGGCGTTGGAGTTGGAGTTTTCTGCTGCGTTTCTTTGCTGGATTTTGCCTGATTGCGAATGGAGCCTATATTGCAGTAGGCGCATTCGACCGGGTCGGTGATTGCGGTGAGATGCTTAAGCACGGATCGGCGATGTGGCAGCTCTGGTTGTTCGGCTTGGTGACCGTGCCGGTCGGGTTCAGACTGTGGCATGGATTGGGGCCGCAGTTTGGTCTGGGGAAGGCGCCGTCGCCGATGGCTCCGGGTTAAACAATCCAACTCATCGTTTAACCGGGAGCCAGCGGCGACCGCGCTTTCTACTGTTGGCTCACCGGGTCCCGAAATCCGGCCCGAATATCTTCCAGACTCCGTCGCCGATAGCTTCGGGTTGAACAATCCAAAATGATCAGAGATACGTCGTCCAACCCGATTTATTGATACCGGTAAACGGGGTCACGAACGACCACTCTTGCCGTGGCTTACCCTCTTTGAGCGGGTTCTCTTCGACGTAGTGAATCGCGTTGTCGATCGCAGTTTCATCGTCCAGGTAGACCTTCCACTGCTGCTCCGCCCACATGGAGGGAATCTTCCCTTTGGCGTTCGCATAGGGCGATTGAGGGTGCAATGATTCGCCCCTGATCGATTTGGTCGCCTCTCCCTTCAGAAGATTGGTGATCTGTTCGACCTTGTAGCGACTGCGGCCGATCACCAGATGCACGTGTTCGGGAAGGATTGAACAGGCCCAAATCGCATAGCGACTCTTGCGAACTCCATTTGCAAATCCAGTTCCCACTGCCCGTGCTTGGACCCCGTTGAGCACTACTGGCGGAAACTTCAACTCTCGCACAGCTGCAGCACGCCACTTGGCCCACTGTGTCAGGTCGATTCCAGGTCGTTCGAGAGACTTGGTTGCGAGTCCAAACTTTGCCAGTTCCCACGACGCAACAAAGTCGGACCACGATCCACGCGGATCATTGGGCAACCAAAAGCCGTACGTCCCAAAGATGACGTGATACCCATGAATCATGAAGACCTCCGAAAGCCACTTCCCCATCGATTAACCGGGAGCCAATGGCGACCGCGTTCCCGCCGTGCAGGATCTGCCATCCGGCCAGAATAGCTTTTTAGGCGCCGTCGCCGATGGCTCCGGGTTAAACGATCCGAGGGTTGCTCAGCGTTAATCCGAGTGCCATCTCAACCGCCAGTTTGCAAGACCCAGATACGCGAGTCAAGTAGTCAGCCGCAGCGACACGTGGCCGTCACGCCAGGACGTGTCGCAATTCTCTGGCAAGATGAACTTGATTGCGGCCGTGTTGCTTCGAGAAGTACAGGGCTTCGTCAGCCGACTTGATCAATGCCAGACCGTCGGCGATGTCGGCCGACATGCTGAATCCTGCCTTCAGGCTGGCCACCCCCAGGCTGACAGTGATCCCGCGATTCGGGAAGGGCTCGGCGGCGATCGCCTTGCGAAAACGTTCGGCTAGAATGAGTGCCCCGGAACCTTCCGTATTCGGCAGAATGATCGCAAATTCCTCGCCGCCAAACCGCGCGACGTAGTCGATGGTGCGCGCTTTGGCTTCCAGAATCCGCGACACTCGCTGGAGTACCTGGTCTCCCACCAGATGCCCAAACGAATCGTTGAATTGCTTGAAATGGTCAACATCCAGCAGTAACAACGACAGCGGATGCCCAAACCGCTGGGCGCGTTCGACTTCTTCGGTCAACCGCTCCTGGAACGCACGGCGATTGTGCAGGCCGGTCAGGGCGTCAGTCGTGGCGAGAGTTTTCAATCGACGATTCGCCTCTTCTAGACGCTGACGATACGAGTCGAGTTGCGTTTCATGCTGTCGACGGTCGGTGATGTCATGAAAAATGGAACGTGTCGCTGAAAGCTGGCCGTCGATCAGGCGGCAATTGCTGTTACCTTCGAAAATCAAGGTTTTGCCGGCGCGGGTCACGAATCGCAATTCGATCTGACACAGATTCTCGCCGTTCCGCAGACGCTGGAGTTTCTGGCGATATCGAGCATGATCATCCGGATGAATCACCTTGTAGATACTGAGCGATTGGATTTCCTCGTCCGAATAGCCCAGGGCTTCGCGCCAGGCGCGATTGGTATAAAGAATCTGGCCCTCGCTGTTGACGCTCTGCACGAGATCGCCGATGTTTTCCAGCAGGTCGCGGTAGCGGGCTTCGCTTTCCTGCAGAATGCGGGCGGCTCGATGCCGTTCCAGGACCACCACTGCCAGGACCAGAAATGATCCCGACGTCAGACACAGAAACGACTGCAACTGCAAGACCTGATCGGCAAGCTTGCCTGTCGCTGCGAAGGGACCGGTGCCTTGTTCCGTATTCCAGATGGCGACAATGATCCGCGCCAGATTGGCCAGGCAAATCATCCGGGTGTCAAAACGCAAGGCGATCCAGATCAGGATCGGAAAGACCAGGAACGCCAGCGGATGCTGGCCCGGTCCGTACACCAGTTGACTGGTCGTCGCCAGGCACACCAGGGCCAGTACGGCCTACCTCGTGCGTGGCGCGGCGTACTCAGCGCGCCACCGGCGGTTCGGTAAGGTCAGCGTCAGGAGCAGGGGGGTAAACACCACCACTCCCAACAGTTCGCTGATCCACCACATATACCAGACGGTACTATAGGTTTCACCGGCGAACGCCTGCGTAATCAGCCAGGCCCCCAGGGTGGCACCCACCATGGTATTCAAGACGCCCCCGACCAGCAGGACCGCCAGTACGTCACGCAACGAGTCACAATTAATCGGAGCGGAGATGAACCGGCGCAGCAACCAGGCCCCCACCAGGGCTTCGGTGATATTGACGCACGCGAATCCCAGGCTCAGGACGGCAGTGCAGTTGTGCAGGCCGATATCAGACGTCAGATTGCCAACCAGTGCCAGCAACAACACGGCCGGCCAGTGCCGGGTGGGTGTCCGCAACAGCGCGGCCAGCAAGATGCCGCTGGGGGGCCAGAAAGTGGCGAAGTGACCGGGAAAGGACAGCAAATGTCCGAGTTCCGCACCCCCTACGTATAGCACCACAAACAGCAATGCACGCAGGACGTGCTGGCCGATCGCGGTCGTGCTGTCAGTGGGTATCAGGCTGGGACGCATCAGGAGGCTTCGGGAAGAGCAATCGCCAATATACGGATCTTGTGGCTTTACAAAAACACTCACTGGTTCGGATGTCCGAAAAAATCAACATGGTGTTCCGACGCACAACCCTAGTTCTGATCCCATTGCAGGTCAAACCGCAATCACCAGCATCCTCCCGAGTGGCACGCCTCAAAATCGCTACAATCCCATCTGACCCCGCCGTGAACGCGAACCTATTCGCCATCACGGAGTGATGCGCGCTCCCAGGCGAGCGTCCGGCGTGAGCCGGATGGTTGTTAGCGAGTCGCATCAACCAATTGCATGTGAGCTTTTTGGATAGGTTGCATTACGTTTGCCATTGAGTAAGCGCCGTTTAGGACCGGCGCATCCATAACTGTCGTGGCCGACGCTGCTGGCGTCGGCGCGGATGCTGGCAGCATCCGCCACGTACCGACAGATATTGATGCGCCGGTGCTTAGGCCATTAGAAACTCGCTAAAGACCATCCGGCTGACGCCGGACGCTCGCCTACGAAGAGGGATGACTTGCCAATCACCATATGTCGAACGTAGGTTAACAGTAGTAATGTCTGCGTTTCAGAAGTAGTCGACCGCGCGCGTATCGAGAATTCTTTCAGGAGCAGCACGAATGACAGGCTATACCGTACATACCGGCTCATCAGAGAAGTTCTCGCAAGGTTGGGATCAGATCTTCCAGGGGCAAAAGAAAGAGCCCACGAAGTCTGCAGTGAAGTCCAACGCAGATAAGAAGCCCGCTAAAACGAACAAGAAGAAGTAGCATCGATCACGCTGGCGGACGATCAAGCATCTTCGGTATTCAAGATGTGATCGATAAAGTCCGATTCGTAGGGAAGCCCTGAGTTTCCTCATCGTCTGATCCGTGCCACCCCGCCGTTTTCCCGCCCCACGACAAAGACCACAAGTCTTTACTCCGCGCTCACTTTAGGAATTCCGAGTTGAATTGGGATCTTTCTGCTTGACGGTTAAATTTAACCGGTGTTACTCTTAACACGAGATTCGGACGCATAAAAAGATTGGTCCGAAAATTGCGACCCTTCCGACGAGTTTGCCGGGAGAGTCTGCAGACTCCAGCCAGCCAGATACGTGCCTCCAGCGCCACAAGTCGAGCGCGTGTCGCAGAACTGCCAGTTGACCCTCCGTAAAACGGTATAACGTCCCTTTTGAGTGATAACCGTTGCAGACAGTCGCAAAACTCATATAAACAATTGCCTTGCCGAGTCATTGGTTTGGGGTTACCCTATCATGATTCGACGTGACAGAAATGTTACGGAGTTAATAAATCCCTCAAGTTAACTAAACCCTCACACACGGCCAGAACGTACCCATTGGAGTTTTTCAAGATGGCAGATCAATCGAACTGGGGTGCTTGCGACCCCGCTTTCTTTCGGCGAATGGATCGACGCGGATTCCTGACGGTGGGCGCCGTCGGGGGTGCTTCCGCGTTGACACTCTCCGATATGTTCCGGCTTCAAGAAGCTCGGGCCGAGCTGAAGAAGTACGAGAAGATGCCAGCGACTGCCAAGTCTCTGATTCACATCTATCTGCCCGGCGGTATGGCTCATCAAGAGTCGTTCGATCCGCACCCGTTCGCCCCGATCGAATATCGTGGTGAAATGGGGACCGTCCAGACCAAGATCCCCGGCGCCCTGTTCGGCGAAACGATGCAACAAACAGCACAGGTTGCTGATAAATTGTGCGTCATCCGGTCGATGACCCACGGCGAAGCCGCTCACGAACGCGGCACGCACAATATGTTTACGGGCTATCGTCCCAGCCCGGCGTTGCAGTTCCCCAGCATCGGTTCGGTGATCAGTCACGAATACGGCCCGCGCAATAACCTGCCGCCGTACGTGTGTGTTCCCGGCCAGCCGAACGAATTCGCCGGCACTGGTTACCTCAGCTCATCGTTCGCTCCGTTCAGCCTGGGTTCCGACCCGGCTCAGGGTGGCTTCAAGGTCCGTGACCTGAACCTGCCAGGCGGAATTGACGATTCTCGCTTTACCACGCGTCGCAATGTGCTGGCTGCCGTCAACGACTACTTCCAGAAGAAGGAAAAGTCGGACGAGTTGGCTGCGATGGATACGTTCTACGATCGGGCCTACAGCCTGATCAGCTCGCCGGCCGCTCGTGAAGCGTTCAACATTGATGCCGAACCGGCTGCCGTCCGCGACGAATACGGCCGCGGCACCGCCGGTGCCCGGATGTTGCTGGCCCGCCGCCTGGTGGGTGCTGGCGTCCGCCTGGTCAACCTGACCTACGGTGGCTGGGATATGCACAGCTCGATCGTTGGTGGCTTCAAAGGTCAGATGCCCGAATTCGACAAGGCATATGCCACGTTGATTCGTGATCTCGAACGGACCGGCCTGTTGAAGGACACGATGGTCATGATCTCGTCCGAATTTGGACGCACCCCGAAGATCAATCAGACTGCTGGTCGCGATCACTGGCCCAAGGTGTTCAGCGTGGTGCTCGCCGGTGGCGGCATCAAGCCGGGTGTCATCTACGGTTCGTCGAACTCGATCGCTTCGGAACCCGAAGAGAACGCGATTGGTGTCGAAGATCTGTTCACGACCATCTATCACTGCATGGGAATCGTGGCGGATCAGGAACTGATGGCCCCCGGTGACCGTCCCATTGAGATCTGCGACGGCGGCACTGTCCGCAAGGAACTGCTCGCCTAGTTCGTCTTAAATATCGATGAACGCCGAGGCGGGAGGATTTCCTGCCTCGGCGGTTTTCATAACATGACCGCGTTCGTGAGGTAGACTGACTCTTCAGAGTCGGGCAAATTCGCAACGCAGAATACCAAGATAACGCCCGACTCTGGAGAGTCAGGCAACGGGATGAGCAGGATGCTTGCCCGCGACGCACGGATGCGAACAGTTCAGAAATATCTGCCGACTCGTGCATTTGAAACGAGTCTACCTGTTTCGTGAGGCGTCCTATGATTCGTGTGTTGTTCGCTGCCGCGTTGTTCGCTCTATTCACACCCGCCTGGACGTTTGCCGCTGCTCCCAGCTTGGGTGGACTCACTCCGCGTGGTGTGCAGCGTGGCACCGAGATGGAAGTCGTCTTCAGCGGTGCGCGACTGGAAGATGCCCAGGAGATTCTCTTCTATGAGCCCGGCATCACGGTCACCAAGCTGGAAGCGGTCAACACCAACTCGGTGAAGGCGCTGTTGAAGATCGCCCCCGATTGTCAGTTGGGTGCTCACCGTCTGCGAGTTCGCACCGCGAGCGGCCTCAGCGATTTGCGGCATGTCATGGTCGGCAATCTGCCGAGTGTTGCTGAAGTCGAACCGAACAGCGATTTTGCGACTCCGCAGGTGATCCCGATGAACGTCACGGTGACGGGCGTCGCGGACAACGAGGACGTCGATTACTTCGTCGTGGACGCCAAGAAGGGCGATCGGATCTCGGCGGAAGTCGAAGCCATTCGCCTTGGCATCAGCCTGTTCGATGTCTACGTGGCCATCTTGAATTCGGCCCGTTTCGAACTGTCGGCCAGTGATGACAATGCACTCGTCTGGCAAGATGGCGTCGCGTCTATTATTGCTCCGGAAGATGGCAAATACATCATTCAGGTGCGTGAAAGTTCTTACGGCGGCAACGGTGGCTGCTTGTATCGCGTCCACGTCGGCAACTTCCCGCGTCCTCTGGCCACGTTGCCCGCAGGTGGCAAGATCGGCGAGCCGCTGACCGTGAAGTTCCTGGGTGATGTCGGTGGCGATAAGGATCAGCCCATCAGCTTGACGGCGAACGGTCTCGAAAAGTTTGCGATCTTCGCTCAGGACGACAAGGGCGTCGCTCCTTCGCCGAATTGGTTGCGAGTCTCGGAATTCGGTAATGTGTTGGAGGCCGAGCCGAATGAAACACATGACAATGCTACGAAGTTCGCGGCGCCGATGGCGTTGAACGGAGTTCTGGCGGCGCCTGGTGATACGGACAACTTCCGCTTCACGGCGAAGAAGGGACAAGCCTTCGATGTCCGCGTACATGCTCGTAGTATTCGCTCACCGCTCGATCCCGTGCTGACCATTTACACGGCTGGCGGTGGAGCCATTGCGGGTAATGATGACAGTGGTGGACCGGATAGTTTTATCCGTTTCACTGCTCCGGCCGACGCCGACTTTGTGATCAATGTGGGCGATCATCTGAAGAACGGTGGCCCGACGTATGCCTACCGGGTCGAACTGACCCCGATCAAGCCGATGGTCAGGTTGTCGGTCGCCGAGTTCGTCCAATATGTGCAGCCCACTGTATCGATCCCCAAGGGGAATCGTTCGGCATTGATGATCAACGCGTCGCGGATTGACTGTGGCGGTGCCATCACGATCAAGGGTCTCGATCTGCCGCCCGGCGTGACAATCGAAACGCCCGTTTTGGCAGCCAATCTCTCCAGCGTCCCGGTGATCTTCGTGGCGGCTCCCGATGCCGCATTGAGTGGCCGCATGGTGGACCTGGTCGGCGTGCTGGAAGATGCCGAGAAGAAGCCGATCCTCGAAGGACATCTGCAACAGGACGTCGTCCTGATTCGCGGTCAGAACAATCAACCGTTCTGGACCGAAAGTGTGCCCCGCCTGGCCACCGCGGTGACTGAGGAAGCACCATTTAGCATTGAGATCGTCGAACCCAAGGTGCCCATCGTGCATGATGGACAGACGGGTTTGAAAGTGGTTGCCAAGCGTAAGGAAGGCTTCACGGCTCCGATTAAGATCGACATGCTGTGGCTGCCCCCGGGTATCAATGCCAGCCGTGAAGTGTCCATTCCAGAGAAGGCGACGGAAGCCTTCATCCCGATGAACGCGGCAGGCAATGCACAAGTCGCCGAGTGGAAGATTGCGGTCACTGCTTCAGCCACGGTCGGTAACGGTCCCGTCTTTATCTGCTCACCATTTGCCAACTTGAAGGTCGCCGAACGCTACCTGACTTTCGCTTACGATCAGGCCGCAGTTGAACAAGGTAAAGAGACCGAAATGGTCATCAAGGTGACCAAGGTCAAGGACTATGCTGGTCCGGCGAAAGTCACGCTGATCGGCCTGCCGAACAAGGTCGTCACGGATCCAATGGAAGTCAACAAGGACCTCGCCGAACTGATCTTCAAGATCAAGACCGACAAGGAATCACCGGCCGGCAATCACAAGAATCTGTTCTGCCAGGTGATCGTGATGGAAAATGGCGAACCAATTCTGCACAACCTGAGTGGTGGTGTGCTGCGGATCGACGTGCCGTTGCCTCCGAAAAAGGATGCCCCGCCGCCGATGCCCGTGGTGGCCGCCGCACCCGTCGTGGCCGCCCCGGTCGC
The DNA here is from genome assembly GCA_945861445.1 of Planctomicrobium piriforme. Taxonomy (GTDB): domain Bacteria; phylum Planctomycetota; class Planctomycetia; order Planctomycetales; family Planctomycetaceae; genus JAKFVC01. The sequence continues at coordinate 31,076 of CAMAVF010000003.1, forward strand.
CGCACCGCCCATGAAGCGGTTGACTCGATTGGAACAACTGCGGCTCGAACAAGCCGAACGCGAAAAGGCACTGAAGAGCGGCGGCAAATAGTCGTCTGCGGTGCGAATAATCGGAACCACGCTCGCCAGAGCGTGGCTATCAGAATGCAAGCCCCCCACCAAGAATTGCCGGTTTAAGGATATTTCCATGAACGTGAGTCGACTTTTACTCGCGAGTTTGCTGATCAGCGGATGGTGTGTCGGTTCGGTGGGGGCCCAAGATAACCCCGTCGCCGAGCTGCGGGTTTTCCCGGCCGACATCAATCTGCTGACTGCCAAGGACCGCCAGTTGATGGTGGTGCAGGCCGTTTATGCCAGCGGCCTGACCCAGGATGTGACGTCGCAAGCGACGATGACCCTGGCGAATCCCGCTCTCTGCCGTCGCGAAGGCAACACGTTCTGGGGAGCTGCCGACGGTGCTACTGAACTGAAAGTGGAATTTGGCGGCAAGGCGACCATGGTGCCGATTAAGGTTGAAAAGGCCGTCGAACAGCGGCCCATCAGCTTCAAGCTGGACATCATGCCGATCTTCATGAAGGCCGGCTGTAATAGCGGTAGCTGCCATGGTGCGGCCCGCGGTAAGGATGGCTTCCGCCTGTCGTTGTTCGGTTTCGATCCGAACGGCGACCATTATCGCCTGACGCGTGAACTCAGCGGTCGCCGCATTGATCTGGCTGTTCCGGAAAGCAGCCTCGCGATCGAAAAATCAATCGGTGCCGTACCCCATACCGGCGGCAAGCGGTTTGAGCTGAACTCCGAATATGGCCAGGATCTGGTGCGCTGGATCGCGGACAGTTGCCCGATTGATGCCGCAGCGATTCCCACCTGCGTCGGCGTGGAACTCTACCCGAAGCAAGCAGTACTCGACGGCCCCGGGGCGACGCAGCAAGTCACCGTCCGAGCCAAGTACTCTGACGGAAGTGATCGCGACGTTACTAACTTGGCATTGTTCCTCACGAACAATGACAACTCGGCGTCGATCAGCGATAAGGGCGTGGTGACCGGTGGTGCTCGGGGCGAAGCCTATGTCATGGCCCGCTTCTCAACGCACACGGTCGGTTCACAATACATCGTGCTGCCGAAGGGACTGAATTTCACTCCCTTCCAGTCCAAAGAAGCCAACTACATCGACACGCACGTCAATATCAAGCTGAACAAGCTGCGGATGACTCCGTCTGAAGTTTGCACCGACGAAGTCTTCGTTCGCCGTCTGTATCTCGATTTGATCGGATTGTTGCCGACTCTCGAAGAATACAACCGCTTCGTCGCCGACACGGCTCCGGATAAGCGCGAAAAGCTGATCGACGAGCTGTTGAACCGCAAGGAATTCACCGAGATCTGGGTCTCGAAGTGGGCGGAATGGTTGATGATGCGTTCGAACAACGTCATCAGCTACAAGGCCATGTTGTTGTACTACAACTGGTTGAGCCAGCAGGTGGCCAGCAACGTGCCGCTCGACAAAATGGTGCAGGGTTTGCTGGGTGCCAATGGCGGTACATTCAAGGTTCCAGCAACCAATTATTTCCAGAACGAAACCGACACGTTGAAGGTGTCTGAGAACGTCGCCCAAGTATTCATGGGGATGCGGATTCAATGTGCTCAGTGCCATAACCATCCGTTCGACCGCTGGACCCAGGACGACTATTACGGGTTTGCGTCGTTCTTTTCGCAGATCGGCCGCAAGGGTGGTGAAGACTATCGCGAGACGATCATTTTCAATGCGGGTGGTGGCGAAGTGCGTCATCCGATCGACAACCGCGTGATGGTCCCGACGTTCCTGGGTGGCGGCCCGGCCGACACCGCGGGCAAGGATCGCCGTGAAATTCTCGCCAAGTGGCTGGCGTCACCGCAGAACCCCTACTTCGCCTCGAACTTCGCCAACCGGGTATGGCACCACTTCTTCGGAATTGGCATCATCGAACCGATCGACGATGTACGCATCTCGAATCCGGCCAGCAACCCCGAATTACTGCTCGAACTGGCCACGAAGTTCACCAGCTATAACTACGACTTCAAACAACTCGTCCGTGACATCTGCCGCTCACAAACCTATCAACGGGCGACCAATCGCAACGAGTCCAACATGACGGACGAAATGAACTTCGCGCACGCGAATCTGCGTCGCATCAAGGCCGAATCGATGCTCGATTGCATCAGCGAGGTGACCAATACGAAAGACAAGTTCCAAGGTCTGCCGCTGGGTGCCAAGGCCACGCAGATTGCGGACGGATCGACCTCGACCTACTTCCTGGAAACATTCGGCCGTGCGAAACGTGAGACGGTGTGCTCGTGCGAAGTGCGGATGGAGCCGTCGTTGTCTCAGGCCCTGCATTTGCTGAATGGCGACACGGTGAACTCCAAGATCCAGCAAGGTGGCGTCATCGACAAGTGGCTGGCTGAAAAAGTCGAACCGTTGCAGATCGTCGAACGACTCTACATTTCGTGCCTGGGACGCAAGCCGACCGAAGCTGAAATTACGAACTTCAAACCGCTCTTTACCGAGGGCAGCAACGTCAAACAGGCCCTGGAAGACACCTTCTGGGCATTGTTGAACAGCCGGGAATTTTTGTTTAACCACTAATCTGTTTTGTTCGTGGCCGACGCTGCTAGCGTCGGCATTCGGACGCTGGCAGCGTCCGCCACGGGTATATGGAAATTTCTACCATGCGTCAGTTGTTGACTTTCACGCTGTTGTGCGGAGCTTTGGCCGGTTCGGCGGGTGTTGCGGTGGGGCAAGAAGCGAAGCCCGCCGACAAGATGGAAAAGATCACGTACAACGATCACATCCTGCCGATCTTGCGTGCCAAATGTGCCGCGTGTCACAGTGCCGATCAGGCCAAGGGTGGCCTGGTGGTCGATAGCTATACCGGCTTGATGGCGGGTGGTGCGTCGGGTGAAGTCGTCACCGGAGGCGACGTGGATGGCAGCCGGCTGTATGACCTGATCAGTCACAAGGCCGAGCCCAAGATGCCGCCCAAGGAACCCAAGATGCCCGACGAGCAATTGGCCATCTTCAAGAAATGGATCCTGGGGGGCGCCCTCGAAACTCTCGACAGCAAAGCCAAGATCAAGAAGCCCGCATTCACGTTGGGGACCGCAGTGATTTCGTCCGGCAAGCCGGAAGGTCCTCCCCCGATGCCCGAAAAACTGCCGACTGACCCGGCAATTGTGTCGACCCGCGGCAACGCGGCAACCGCCATGGCTGCCAGTCCCTGGGCACCGCTGATCGCCGTTTCCAGTCACAAGCAAGTTCTACTCTATAACACCCAGGAACTTCGCCTGGTCGGTATCCTGCCGTTCCCGGAAGGCCAGCCTTACGTCCTGAAGTTCAGCCGCAACGGCAGCCTGCTGCTGGCGGGAGGCGGACGAGGCGGCCAGTCGGGTCGCGTCGTCGTCTGGGACGTCAAAACGGGTGCCCGCGTGTTTGAAGTGGGCAACGAATACGATGCCGTCATGGCCGCCGACATCAGTGCGGATAACAGCCAGATCGCGTTGGGTGGCCCGCGTAAGATCGTTCGCGTCTACTCGACGAAGGACGGCGAGTTAATGTACGAAATCAAAAAGCACACCGACTGGGTAACGGCTCTCGAATTCAGCCCGGACGGAGTCCTCCTGGCAACTGGCGACCGCAGCAATGGTCTGTTCGTGTGGGAAGCCTTTACGGGCCGTGAGTTCTACGTTCTGAACGGCCATCAGGCTGCAATCTCCGCCGTCAGTTGGCGATTGGACGCGAATATTCTGGCCAGTTCCAGCGAAGACACGACGATCAAGTTGTGGGAAATGGGCAATGGCGGTCAGGTGAAGAGCTGGGGGGCGCATGGCGGTGGTGCCGCAGCGGTCCAATTTACGCGTGATGGCCGGTTGTTCTCGACGGGTCGTGATCAGGTCTCGAAGTTGTGGGATCAGAACGGGGCTCAACAGCGAGCCTTCCCGGCACTCGGCGATTTGGGCCTGGAAGTCGCGTTTTCCTCTGAAGATGATCGCGCCTTCGCCGGTGACTGGAGCGGCAACATTCGTGCTTGGAATGCCAAGGACGGAGCGGAACTGGGTGTGCTCAAGACCAATCCTGCGCCCCTCGCAGCACGTATTGAAGCGGCCGTGAAGGATGCCCAGGCGTTGGAAGCCCCAGTCACCCAAACGGCTGCGGCCGTCGCGGCGTTGAAGAAAGCTCAGGCTGATCGCGAAGCGGCCGCCGTCGCAGCCACTGCCGCAACGACTGCGGCCCAGACCGCAGCCACGGCTGCCGTCGCCGAAAAGGCTGCCGCGGATCAGGCGCTCGTTGCCAAGGTGGCGGCCGTCGCCGCGGCTGAAACGGCACTCACCGCAGCGAAAACGAAAGTCGATGCCGTCACCGCTGAAAAGGCTGCTGCCGATAAGACGGTGGTCGACGCCGGTGCTGACGCGACCAAGAAGGCCGAAGCCGAGAAGGTTGTCGCCGCCAAGGTCGCCGAACTGCTGACGGCTCAAACTGCTTTCACCGCTGCCACTGCGGCGCGAGACAAGGCCACTGCTGAGAAAGTCGCCGGTGACAAGTTAGTGACTGACGCCGCCGCCAAGGTTAAGACAACAGCCGACCAGGCAGCGGCGTTGAAGGTCGCTTCCGATAAGGCGGTCGAAGTGGCCAAGGTGACTCCGGAGTACACCAAGCTGCTGACCGAATCCGAGGCCGCCGCCGCTGCAGCCGCAGCCAAGCTGGCCGCTGGAAAGAAGCTGGTCGAAACATTGAATTCCGAAAAGGGACGCGTTCTGGCGGTGCCAATGCCCGCGCCCGCTGCCGAACCAGTTGCCGCAGCTCCCGCAGCGAAGTAGTATGATACGTGACGGGAGGGTGAGGCTCCTGCCGAACCGCTTGGTCGCTTGACAGTCGCCAGACTTAGCGGTTCGGCAGGAGCCTCACCCTCCCGCGTGTCTGAATCTACCTTCCTGATCGGAGAACCGCGATGTTTCGTCTGGCTCTGCACTCGGTCAGTTATGCCGGAGTCTGGGCCGGTCAGGCGAAGCTGTCCCTGTTTGAATTTCTCAATAAGGCCGGCGAACTGGGATTCGATGCCGTCATGCTGATGGCGAAGCGGCCGCACCTGTCTGTCCTGGATATCTCGCGGACGCAACAGGCCGAAATCAAGCAGCGTCTGCAGGATCAGGGCTTAAAGGTCGCGTGCCTCGCGGGCTATACTGACTTCACGCTGGGGGCCGAACGCCCCGACATCCCGACTCGTGAAATGCAGATTCTCTATGTCCGCGAGCTTGCCCGACTGGCGTCCGAATTGCAGTGTCCGCTGATTCGCGTCTTCACGGGATACTCGACTGCGCAGGTCAGTTACGATCAACAATGGAACTGGTGCGTCGAGAGTCTGCGTGACTGTGCCCGGCAGGCGGCCGACTTTGGCGTGACGATTGGCGTGCAGAATCATCACGACAATGCCGTGCATCACGACGCACTGCTCGATCTGATTCGCGAGATTGATCACCCGCAGTGCCAGGTGATGTTCGACGCCTGGGCACCCGCCTTGCACGGCTGCGATCCGACTGCCGGTGTGCGCGAACTGGCCCCGCACATCGTGCATACCACGGTGGCCGACTATGTACGCCGGCCGCGATTCAAGTATCTGCCGCAACTCGTGAATTACGCCGCGGAACCCGATTCAATCCGGGCCGTGCCGATGGGTGAAGGCTTCATCGACTACGCCGCATTCTTCAAAGCCCTCCGCTCGACGGGCTACACCGGATACGTGGCCTACGAGATGTGTTCGATGCTGCGGGGGGGCGGCAGTCTTGAAAATCTCGACCGCTGTGCGATTCAATTCCGCGAGTACATGCGCCGCCTGTCACTGGACGACACGCCGTCCCTGGGCAGCCGGTTCTAGGGCTCTGGAGAGTCAGGCAACTACGGGTGTCCGCGCTTGATCTGCTCCGACGGCGTGGGCTCGACTTTGGACAGTTCCGTGAGGAACTCTTCGCTCAGGCCGGCGGCGAGACGTGGTTCGCGATGGAAAGTTTTTCCCTTGGATTTCTCGGGCTTCAGGGGGAAATGCAGGTGCGAGACGTAGGCATCCCAATCGGATTGCTCGTGCGGTTTCAACCGGCGGAGCCAATCGATTCCGAATCGCACATGTTCGATTTCATCGCGATGTATGACGCGCATCAGGGCGGCACTGCGTGAGTCCCCAGCGATCTCAAAGTATTCGGCAAACTCGAGGGTATGGTCGAGATTGCCACCTTCAAACGTGAGTGGCAGGCCGGCGAGGTAGTCGAGGACCGACGTGAAGGCCCGGGCCTTGTCCCAGAAGTAGCCGTTCACGGGGACGGCTCCGAATTCCAGCCCCAGCGTTGCGGCCCGTTCGATATGCATTCGCGTATGACGTTGCTCGTCCGCCATGATCTGGACCATGCCTTGGCGGAATTCCGGTGGAGCGTCGGGAAACGCACACAGCGTGAAGGCCATGACCTCCAGCGCCTGCAGTTCGTGATTGGCCATGATGTGGTGTGCGAGAGCCCGTTTTGCTGGGTCACGAAATGTCTTCGGCTGGGGCATCGGGGGGGCCTGTTTGCGGCCTGCAAAACGCAAACTGTCCGGTCGCCGCGGAGCATCTATTCGCCACGCGGCACCACGGGCGGAGTCGGTCGCGGGGGGATCGAGGGGCAATAGCTTTTCGGCGATTGTTGGTGAGAGGAGGATTCGCTCGGCAAATGCTCGCAGTTCCATGACGGTCTCGGACTCGTAAATGATGCCGGTTGGCGTTCGGGGGTCGGGCCTGCGATTTTTCGATATTGGCCGATGTGAGGTCTGTGAGGGAGTTTGCTCGGAGGCGGCCAATTTCGAAAAATCGCAGGCCCGACCCGGGGCGTTTATTGCTTCAGTGTCTCTGTCTGTTCTTCGATTGCCAATGGGGGTTGTGGCCGGCCGGCGACGCAGGCGGCGACGGTCAGATCTCCGGTGACATTCAGGACCGTGCGGCACATGTCGAGGATGCGGTCGATCCCGAGAATGATTCCGATGCCGGCTCCGGGCACGCCGACCGACTGCATCACCACCACAATCATGGGCAGCGAACTGCCCGGCACGCCCGCCGTGCCAATCCCTGCCAGGACCGACATCAATACCACCATGATCTGTTGCGTCATGGATAATTCGACATGAAACACCTGGGCCAGGAACAGCACCACGACCCCTTCATACAAGGCCGTCCCGTTCTGATTGCCCGTCGCGCCGATCGTCAATACAAATCGAGCTTCCTCATCGGGCAGCAGCAATTCCTCACGCGCCACGCGAAGGGCCGTCGGCAAACTGGCATTGGATGACGAGGTGCCGAATGCGGTCCAGATGGCTTCGGAAATCTGTGAAAAAAACTGGATCGGAGAGCGCCGAGTCACCCACCACAGCAATGCCGGATAGACCACAAACATCTGCAGTCCCAGTCCCAGGAGAACCGTCCCGACGAACCCCAGCAGCGGCGGCAGGATCGACAGCCCCAGCCGCGACGTCAGGCTGAAGACCAGGCAGGCGACCGCCAGCGGTGCAATCCGCATGGCCCAGCCGATGATCACCATCGATACGGCCTGCAGGCCCTCCAGCCAGCCGATCAGGATGTCGGAATTCTCCGGCACGCGGGTTAACGCGAGGCCGAACATCAACGAAAAAAACATCACCGACAACATTCCGCCACCAGGCGAGGTGCCGTCGAGTGCCCCGACCATTTCCTGGATCGGATTCTTGGGGATGATGTCGAGCAAAATGACGTCGAGCGTTTTCGCCTGCTTGGCTTTCGCGACGCTTTGGGTGGCAGCGTCGCTGTACTTCGCGCTGAGCTCCTGCTGTTTCTCGACCGACAGCCAGCGACCCGGCTGCAGCGTGTTGGTCAGCCCCACCCCAATCAACACGGAACTGGTCGACAACATGGCCGTAAACAGCAATGTTTTCAGGCCCACTCGACCCAGCCGCCCCCAGTCCTTCATCCCCGCCACACCCAGGGCCAGGGCCGAGAAAACCAGCGGAATCACCACCATGAAGACCAGTCGCAGGAAGATCTGGCCGACGGGATCGGCCACTGCGGCACACAGGTCAACGTATCGTCGAGCCTCGGGGAATCCGTGCGTCTGGCCGTAGAAGCTGAGAGCGTTGGCGCTGAGACCCAGCGTGGCACCGACAAGCAGTCCGATCAAGATCTTGACATGCAGCGGCACAGTCCGGCGAACCGTCATGGCGAATGGTCCCAAAGAGGCGATCAGGCAGAGGCGAGCTCATGCACAATGTATCGCATCGTTGGGAAGGAGACGATGAATATTCCGATAAGTAGCAGAATTCGTCAGAATTCTGACGCGTGCCCTGACGGTCGTCATGTTCAGAGATTTACGAAATCGATCGGCAAGCGACGGAACTCTTACGAGATTCCGCTACAAATCCCTTACGTCAGATCAAACGGAATCGTCTTCAAGCCGCCGGTTGCGAAGCTGTTGTCCAACTGCCCATCCTCATCCAGGCGGGCCACTGCGAAATCGGTATTGGCCGGATCGGTCCGCAGGGAGTGTCCGAACAGAACGATCTTGCCGTCCGACTGGATGACCAATCCATTGGCGACGTCGTTATCGCTGCCTCCCATGTTGAAGGGGATGGACTTCTTGCCGTCGGTGGAAAACGAAGTATCGAGTTCCCCGTCAGTGGTGAGTCGCGTGGCGGCGAAATCGAAGTCACCGGTCGCGCTGACCTGGGCGAGACCTCCCAGAACGATCTTGCCATCCGCTTGAATGGCCACGCCGGTTGCCTGATCTTCCAGGCTGGCTCCCAGGTTGAAGTCCACCGTTTTGCGTCCGTCGCCACTGAATGACTTGTCCATCGATCCATTTTTCTTGATCCGCGTGATGGCGAAGTCTCCATCTCCCTGTGTGGATGAAGCCGTTCCGCCGACGACAATCGCCCCATCGGCTTGCAAGGCCAACGAAGTCGCCCGGTCATTGCCGGTGCCACCCAGATTGAAGGCGATGGTCTTCTTGCCGTCGCTGCTGAATGATCGGTCCAGTGTTCCATTGGGCGTCACACGGGCAATCGCGAAGTCGTCATTGCCCGCACCACTCGCCTGGGCATAGCCCACGACGACGATGCTGCCATCGGGTTGAACTTTCACGGCCGCTCCCCGATCGTCGCCGGCGCCGCTATTATTGAAACCGATGTACTTGCGGCCGTCGCCGGTGAAGCTGGTGTCCAGCGAACCATCGGTCTTCAGACGCGCCAATGCAATGTCGTTGTCACCCAGCGACTCTTTCTGGCAGTATCCGACGAGCACGATCTTGCCGTCGGCTTGAATGGCGACACCGGTCGCGCGGTCATCTCCGCCGCCACCATAGTCGAACGCCACGACGGCCTTGCCATCACTGCTGAAAGTCGTATCCAGCGAACCGTCGGTGTTGAGACGCACGACGGCGAAATCGAAGTTGCCGAACCCATCGCGCTGAGCATAACCGCCCACCACAATCTTGCCGTCGGCCTGAATCGCCACGCAGGTTGCGATATCCTGATCCAGACTCAAGTGGCCGTTCGCGTCCAATCCGCCCAGATCGAACGAGATCGTCTTCTTTCCATTGGTGCCAAACGTCGTGTCCAGCGAGCCGTCGGAATTCAGGCGGGTGACGCCGAAGTCATAGTTGCCATAGGCATCGATCTGCACGGCCCCCACCAGAATCATCTTGCCGTCAGCCTGTAGCGCCATGCCCAGGGCTTGATCGGTATCGATGGAGGTCGACGGTGTCACGGTCGTCCCATCCACGGTTGTGGTCGACGTCGACGAGGTGGTGACATTTCCGTTTTCGTCGGTCGTCGTCGTGGTCACGGTCGTCGTGGTCGTCGGGTTTCCATTGGAATCGACCCCGTGCGTCGTGGTGGTCGTGCTCGACGACGAGGCGACCTGAGCCGTTTGTTCTTCCGACGACGCGGTGTTGGTGTCGGCTGGATTGGTGGCCGACAGCAGTTGCCGGTTTTCCAGGAATTCGACAGTCACTTGCCGATTCCCGGTCTCTTCTGCATTACGTTTCCGCTTCGGTGCTCCTGAGAGCCAGCGGCCTACGGAATCGTACCACGAGTCGGAGGGGGAATGGTGACGTGACATGATAGGCGTACCTCGTGCCGGGGGTGAACACCCCGATGTGGAGATTGCAGTAGAACTGGGAATTGTGGAGCGTCAGACGGGCAGGACAGGGAACCCCGATCGGGATTCGCAGGGGCCGGAAATCTACTCCAGAACCCAAACCGCAGCAATACCAGTTTTGTCTTGAATTTCAGAAGCACACGTGCCTCAGCAGAAAGTGGCACGGCGCACATCATTTAGGTCCTTTTCGGACCTTCCGTCCTTTCAGTCCCTTCCACAAAAAAGGACTTCAAGGACAAAAGCGACCCCCGGAAATGCGAAACAGCCCGGCCAGGTGACCCTGGCCGGGCTGTTCGCGTTTCAGACTGCCGTCTCAGCTGTTACGGGAACAGTGATCCGATGGGTGCAATCGTGTATGGAATGATGATGCTGTTGAGGAAGACTTCTCTCGGGAACGCTGAATCAGGATCGGTAAAGTGGTTCGTGCTGTTCAAGATCGAATTGATCGGGGTGGGGGTGTCTTCCACTCGGAATTCGACGTTCCAGCGTCCCACAGGGTTGTCCGACTTCTGTTGCAACGACCCGGCAGGAGCGGTGGAATCTGCTGGGAATCGGCCCTCTTTCAGAACTCCGTTGACGATGCGTTGGCTACCCGATGCGGCCGTCACGCTGCCGATCGAATTCCCCGTGTTCCCGGTGAACCGCAGGTCCAGTCGAGCAACGCGATCGAGGTAGATCGTGGTCGAGGTATCGTCCGGGGTGTCATATTCCGTGGGCGGAGTCACTGGTCCGGCGATGAACGAGTCAGTACGGAAGTCGTCGTTGAAGTTTCCGGAGAAGGTATTGTTGCGAACGTCAGCTCGGACATAGCTGCCACTACCGATCAACAGGAACATTCCGTCGCCGGCGACGTCACCTTGAGCGTCCGCTGGGTTGCCGCCACCATTATTGGTGATGGTATTCCCTACGGCAGTGAAGTTCAGCTCAGCCAGATTGTCGGGATTTCCTGTCTGACCGGGGAACTGCTCGAAAACCACGTCGGTGGGCCAACCACTGAAGTTGGTGAACGAGTTGTCGTCGCGCTCGGTATTCATCACGAGCAAGACGCCTTCGTCGCGGTTGCTGTCGATCAGGTTGTTGGTCAAGGTGATATCTCCGCGACCACCGAAGCCCTGATCATCCGCAGCGCTGGTGAGGTCTTCGAACCTGATTTCGACACCACGATGACCGTTGCCGGTAATGGTGTTGCCATCAATCGTCGAGTTCAGAATCGAGTGCGGGTTCGTATCGAGGAAATTAAACAGGTTGGTCGTGGACGTGAATGCGTAACCCATTGAGTTTCGCAGCATGATGCCGTCGGCCGCGTTGCCCGTGATCGTGTTACCCGTGATCGTTACGTTCATCTCACCCGAGCGGATTTCGGCATTGATACCGTTACCCGTACGAGTCGTGACGCCCGTGGTCGCATCGGTGACTGTCGTACCGTTGTTCTGAATGGTGTTGCCACTCAGCACGTAGTTGGCATCGCCTGTGAAGCCAGCATTGCCTTCCGTGACCTGGTTGGCAGAGACCTGCACGCCGTCGTCCCGATTCTGCTCAATCGTATTGTTCAGCAACGTCACGTTGATATGAGCCGTTTCCTGGCTGGCATGCGTGTCATTCGCCGTGCCGACCAGCGGATCGGGACCCACATGCACACCGTCCACACCGTTCTGTCGAATGGTGTTCGCTGTCAGAGTTGCCATCAGCGTTGCATCCTGGCGGACATTCATCAGAATACCGCTGCCCGTGCTGAAGTCAGCGGCCGTCGTGCCATTTGTCACGCTGCTGCCGTCAATCGTGTTGTTAGAGATGTTTGCGGTCAATAATGAGTCAGCGGTCAGATCGAGGTTGATTCCGTTCACACCCTGCACCACTGTCGAGGTCGTGGTAACGACTGGCAGACCGGTCACCGGATCGATCGTGGTGGTGGTGGTGGTCGTCGTATTCTGTGTCGTAATGTTGTTGTGGTCCGCATCCAGCACCGCGTGCGTGCCGAAGCTGAGCTGCATGTTGAGTCCATCACCGGCATTTACCAGCAGGTTGTTGTCGTTCACCACGTTCGAAGTCACCGTGGCCGAACCGCTGTTGAAGTTCATCAGGATGCCGTCACCGGCATTGTTCTGAATGGTGTTGTTGGTGATCGTGCTGTCCAGGAACGCTGTCCCAGCCAGTGACACGATCAAGCCGTCACCACCGGGAGTCGTGGTGGTGGCAATGTCGGTCGTGTCCTCAATCGTATTGCCGTCGATCAACTGCGTCGCCACGGTGGTCCCCGAATAGGTCAGGCTGACCCCCGCATCCTGGTTGGCGGTAAACGTATTCGAGAGCAAGCTGATGTTGGCCTGGCTGTTGCTGATGCTGGAGGTCAATCCAATCAGTTGCGTCGGCACGAGGAGCTGAGTAAGCGGATCGACGACGGTATTCGCGATCTGGCTGTTGGACAGCGTAAATCCAATCGTCGAGCCGGTCGCACCCGACAACAGGATCCCTGGCCCGACATTGTCGTTGACCGTGATGTTGTCGAAGGTGATCGGGTCCGCCAGCGTCCCGTAAGAGCTGCCATTCTGGGCACTCAATGAGATTCCAAATCCGGTGTTGCCATTGAACTGGCTTTGTGAGAACGCCATGTTCAATTGCGAGCCGTTGTTCAACGTCGAGCTCAATCCGCCGGCGAGGTTACTCTGCAGCGAGTTGCTGGCAAATGTGCCGTTGATGATACCGCCGTGGTCTGCATTCAAGACGGCACCCAGCAGCGTATTGTTGTTCATAGTCGTATTGGAGAACTCGATCAGGTCGATCGTGCCACCATCGGCATTGACCACCAAACCGTTGAGCAGATTCGAGCTTATCGCATTGTCCGACGCTTCCACATTCAAGAGTCCGCTGTTGAAGCTGGCGAGACTTAGACCGTTACCACCATTCAAGCTGGCGGTGTTATCCGTCAGACCCAGATTCAAGGTTCCGTTATCCGCCGTGGCCTGGATGCCGTTGGCACCGTTGTTGTTGGCGACGTTGTTCGTGGCAATCACTGTGGTCACGCTGCCGTTTACCGAGGCGAGTTCAATGCCATTGTCCGCGTTATTGTTGAACGTGTTGTTCGCGACGGTGGCATCGATATCAGACCCGGCCCCATCGCCCCGCAGGATCAAACCGGTCAGACCCGTTTGAGCGATGTTGTTGGAGATATCCAGGTCCAGTGCCGCACCGGTCGAATTGCTGACATTGATATTCGCCAGCCCGCTGTTGCTGAAGGTGTTGTCGGTGATCGCGCCGGTCCCGTTACCGTTGATCGAAATCCCGGCGAGTCCGGCGTTCAGGAACGTGTTCCGATTGATGTCGAAATCGGTGATGCCGTCACCGAAGATGCCGTTGCCGGAAGGACCATTCGGTGATGCGGCACCGATCTGGAATCCAGAGACTTCATTGTTGTTCGCCAGCGTGACGACATCACCCGTGGGATTGGTAATCACGGGCAGCGGGCCGCCGTCGTTGCCTGGCAGGGTCAACACACCGTACCGCAAGTCAGTAAAGAAGTGCTCTGTGCCCTGGCCCAGCAACCGCTGGTTGTTAAACAGCGTGATGCCGGTGTCATAGCCGGACAGGATGGGAGTCCCATTGACGCTGCCATCAACCGTTTGATTGTGATGCACGAAGACGATATCCGCGTTACCAGACGACCCATCAGACAAGCTGCCAAACGGATTCTTGACCGAACCGTCACCAGTCCCCACGGGGTTGGCGTTATCCACGTGATTGACGATATAGGGCGTGCCGGTATCAGGATTGATGGCCCGCAGATTCTCGCTGAGCTCACGACGGTAAACATTCAGGCGATTGTTGCGTTCCACGTTCGAGTACAGCCGCTCGCGAACGGGCTGCCGAGACAGAATGCGTTTCGGACGTCCATCCGGGAAGTAGTAGTTCACCGCACCGTAAAGGTTCTGGCCGAACAGCTTGTCGGAACTCGCCCCAACCATCACTTGAATGTCCTGCGTTACCATGACTTCAGAGCGGTACTTGAAGCCCACTGTCGTTTCCACGGTCGGAGCCTGGAAGTAATAGGCACCCACGTAGGATCGGACCCCATAATCGCCCAGGAACGGCAGGGCACCACCGATTTCGAGGTCACCGCCGCGAAGGGCGTTTTCGACCAGGCGATTGGTGCCGATGCCAATGTTGTTGTCGATGAACGAGATATTCCCGTTCCTCTTCGTGCTGATCGTGCTTTGGCTGTTGTTCGAGGGAATATAGGCATTGAGGCGGAAGTCGACATACTTGCCGAGGCTTTCCAGGCTGATGCCCCATTGATCGTAGTTGGTGAAGTTGCTGTCGTCGTAGTCATACCAGAACGAGGCACCGAAGACGCGATCGATTTCTGGTGAATAGATGCGACCACCTGTTCCAACGGCGGCAGCGAAGTTGCCATTGTTCGTCGCGATGGCGCGTCCGGTCATGAACAACAGGCTGCGATCGGGTTCGAAGGTGATCGGCACGAAGCCATTCAACGACTGGAAGCCCTGGGCCCAACCGGGACCATCGCCGATGTCCGAGCGGAAGCTGAACCGCACCCCGAACGGATCCAGCGGGACATAGCCGCTGGGGCTGGGATTGGGCTGGGGGCCATAACCCGGCTGAGGTCCGTAGCCCGGCGGGGGCCCATAATCGGGCCCGCCTGGGGGCGGATAGTAGAAGTTCTGGTCGGGAGCCCCCGGCGGCGCGGCAATCGGGGCCTGGGCTGGATCGCCTGCCTCGGCCGCTTCGCCTTCGGTATCACCGAGTGACGCTGTACCTGGATTGGGGGCCGGTTCTTGCGATTGGACCGGGGCGTACGAGGCCCAAGCCAGCAAGACAACACAGCAGAGACTTACTCTTGTCAGACTCATGAATGGCTCCAACCAAGTGGCGGGGGGGGCACGCGGTGGTCGGGGTTCGCGTTCCGGATCGAGATGCAGAGCCCAAAGGAAGGGGTAGTGCGGACTATCGCACTTGTGACTCTTTTTCGGACCGTAGGCCCTGTTACGGTTAGTTAAACTGGTAAAACTTTGACACTTTTTCTGAAAACTCCGAAAATAACGCCCCACAGACGATCCGCAATTTGGCCATCCAGCCAGCCGGATACACGTAACTGCTGATATAATAAAGACTAACACGCCGACAACCCATCCAGCCCAGTCATTCAAATAACGCCATTGCACCAAACCTCTCATTCACATCAGATCGCGAAAACACCCTATTCCCACACACCGCCTAACTAAAGGACAGGCATAAAAAATCCCTTTTAAAACACGCTCTCAGGCAGTTGGTATTGATCCCATAAGTCCTATCCGTCCCATGTGTCCCAATAGTCTCATTCCTGAATCAAACTCAGCGGATGTCTTGACGGCAGACTGCAATCGGTCTGACAATGGTGTGCAGCGCTGCGGGGTGCAGCGGGCTTGGTACTTGGCGAGCGTCTCACTGGCTTGAGACAGGGGTCCAAAATGTTCCAGAATCCTGCGGGCGAATTGTTGTCGACTCTTCAACGGCGAGCCTTCCTGCAGGCTGGCGGTCTCGGGTTGGGTGGCCTGGCACTGACGGGCTTGTTGCAGGGCAAGGCTGCGGGGGCGGACCAGCCGGCTCAGGGTGGTCTCTCTGGATTGCCCCATTTTCCTCCGAAGGCCAAACGGGTCATTTACCTGTTTCAGTCGGGAGCCCCTTCGCAACTCGATTTGTACGATCCCAAACCGGGACTCGCAGACCGACGCGGGAGCGAATTGCCCGATTCCATCCGGCGCGGCCAGCGATTGACCGGCATGACGGCGCGGCAGACGTCGTTTCCTGTCGCCCCCAGCAAGTATCAATTCGCGCAGCATGGGAAGAGTGGGGCGTGGTTGAGCGAACTGCTGCCTCATACGGCAAAAATTGCCGATCAACTGTGCTTCGTCAAATCGCTGCATACCGAGGCCATTAACCACGATCCCGCGGTGACCTTCTTCCAAACAGGAGCCCAATTGGCTGGCCGGCCGAGTATCGGTTCGTGGCTGTCCTATGGGTTGGGGAGCGAAAACACCAACCTGCCCGCCTTCGTGGCGATGATCTCCAAAGGGAGCGGCAATCCCAACGATCAACCGCTCTATGACCGATTGTGGGGTAGCGGATTCTTGCCGACCAAATATCAAGGGATCAAGTTCCGCTCGGTCGGCGAACCCGTTCTGTATCTCTCCAATCCCGAAGGCTTCGATGCCACGGCGCGCCGCCGGTTCCTGGACGATCTGAATCAATTGAATCAACTGCAGTTGGCCGAGTACGGCGATCCGGAGATTTCCACGCGTATTGCGCAATATGAAATGGCCTACCGGATGCAGACGTCGGTTCCGGAACTGACTGACCTCTCACAGGAGCCGCAGCACGTTTTTGATCTCTATGGACCAGACTCCAAGATTCCGGGCACATTTGCGTACAACTGCCTGTTAGCCCGGCGCCTGGCCGAACGTGGAGTCCGTTACGTGCAGCTCTTCCATCGCGGCTGGGATCAGCACGTGACCCTGCCCAAGCAGATCACCGGGCAGTGCAAGGATACGGACCAGCCGTCGGCGGCGCTGGTGCAGGATCTCCAGCAGCGCGGGCTGTTGGACGACACCCTGGTTGTGTGGGGGGGCGAATTCGGCCGGACCGTCTATTGCCAGGGCACGCTGACGGCCGACGATTACGGTCGCGATCATCACCCGCGCTGTTTCAGCATCTGGCTGGCGGGCGGCGGGATCAAACCGGGAATGTCCTACGGCGAGACCGACGACTTCTCGTATAATGTCGCCAAGGATCCGGTCCACGTCCACGATCTGCACGCCACTCTTCTGCATTGTCTGGGCATCGACCATGAACGCCTGACGTTCAAATTCCAGGGTCGATACCATCGCCTGACCGACGTGCATGGCAAAGTCGTGCGGCCGTTGCTGGCATAGCGCCCGCAGCACATCACATTGACTTGGGCAAACCAGTCGGAGTCGGTCTGGCCCTTGAGCGATTCCGTATTCCCGGTCGACGGGATGGCGAGGCTCCCGCTTTTGATGTTGCGCTATTCGCAGAATTGGGATGGAAAACCGCCGTCGCCGCAGGCTCCGGGTTAAACAATTCTGTGGGCAAACCCACTCGTTTAACCGGGAGCCAGCGGCGACCGTGGCCCACTTTCCACGACGACAAGACAAATTCTGAAGATCCGTCCTACGAAACCGCGCAACTTCAACAGTCCTCGCTGAGCCGCAGCAGACTATCGGGCGCCGAAAGACCACGCGGTTCGGCGGGAGCCTCACCCTCCCAGGGTGCCCATGATGCTCGTTTTTTTCGGGGTTGGTTGAACATCTCCGGCGGTTTGATACTATAAACGCCACTCTGGTTTTCTCCAGCCGCAAACACTTGCGTCTTGTGGTCACACGACTTCCGCGTCTTAACAACCCGTGGCAGGGTGTCTCTTCAGGCTCAACGGCTGAAGTAACTGGTGGCGTTGAACATTTTGATCCCCGCGAGATCTTTCGAGGTGCAGTGACCTTTGAAGTTCTGGAGATTGTGTTCATGTCCTGCTGGGGCAACCCGCAGAGTTCGGGCTTGTGACATGTGACGTTTCGTGGGTAATTCGCTCGTATGTGGCAGCTTCTCTTAACACTCGTGTTCGCCGTGAGACGGCTTCTGCCCAGGAATCTGCGGCAGGCGTTTCGCGTTGGGCCGCAAGTGGTGGCGTGGGCAGATTTGTCTGTCCCCGTCATTCCAGAAGTGCTGGCGATAGGATTACTTGCGGCTGGTTGGTGTCCGCGCAGGTTAATGGCTGAAGATTCAGACCCGTTTTCGAAGACCTTTCGGAGTCGCTGCCTGGCAGCACTACGCTGGCCACGTCTTCCAGAACAACACCTGCGGTGCAGATTTCAATCGGCCATGTCCCTCGGATGTCTGCTGCCTGCTTCCGCAGCGTGAACTCGCGCTGTAACCCACGGCTTGGTACTTGATGTCTGCGGTGAGCGATTGCGGTGAGCCGCCAGTCGCCTGCTGACGCGTCAATCTTCCAGCCCCCTGGGAAACAGCCTCTCTGCCAGACGCACCCGTTGGTCTCCGACCACCGTTGATGATACAGAAAGCGCGTTCATGGAATATTTCATTGGAGCCCTAATCGGGCTCATACTGGGAGCAGTTGCCGGGTTCTTCGTAGATCGCTTGATTAAAGGAACGGCTTACCAGACGCGAGAAGAAATCCTGAAGCAGGCGGAACGCGACGCCGAAACCATCCGCAAACAGCAGGAGATCACCAACAAGGAAGAGTTGATCACCCGCCGCGAAGCCCTCGACAAGGACATGGACCGCGTGCGTGCGGAATTGCGGGACCAGGAGAAACGTCTCGACCGCCGCGAAACACTCCTCGAAGATCAGCAGCAAGACATCACCAAAAAAGAACGGCTGCTCGAATCCACCCAACGCAAGCTGGCCGATCGCACGGAATCGGTGGAAGCTCGCGAAAAGGAAGTCGAAAAGGCACTGCGGCAGCAACAGGACGAACTATTTCGCATCAGCGGTCTCAGCCAGGAATCGGCGACTCAAGTGTTGCTCGATCGGCTGAACAACCAACTGCGCAACGAGACCGGCGCGATCATTCTCAAGCACGAACAGAATCTGAAGCAGACGTGCGATAAGATGGCCCGCGAAGTCATCGGGATGTCGGTCCAGCGGTACGCGGCCAGCCACACGTCAGAAACCACCGTGTCGTCGGTGGATATCCCCACGGACGAAATGAAGGGCCGGATTATCGGCCGTGAAGGTCGCAATATCCGGGCGTTCGAAAAGGCGACCGGCGTGGATGTCATCGTTGATGATACCCCGGGTGTCGTCATCGTTTCGGCGTTCGACAATGTCCGCCGCGAAGTGGCCAAGCTGTCGCTCGTGAAGCTGATCCAGGATGGCCGCATTCACCCGACACGCATCGAAGAGATTGTCGGCGAAACCCAGAAAGAGATGGAAGCCCATATCCTGCATCTGGGTAAGGAAGCGGCCCAGGAAGCGGGCGTGCTGGGTCTGCATGAAAAGCTGATTGACTTGATGGGACGGCTGAATTTCCGCGTCAGCTACAGCCAGAACGTGCTGCGGCACTCGATTGAAGTCTCGTTCCTGACCGGTCTGCTGGCGGAGCAATTGGGGCTCGATGGCAACCTGGCCCGGCGGTGCGGATTCTTGCACGATATCGGCAAAGCTGCGGACCACGAAATGGAAGGCGGCCATCCGGCCGTCGGTGCCGAGTTCCTGAAACGATACGGGGAACGGCCCGAGGTCGTGCATGCGGCTCTTGGTCATCACGATGACATTCGCGTCGATTACATCTACACGGTGCTGGTGGCGTCAGCGGATGCGATCTCGGCGGCACGGCCCGGTGCGCGGCGCGAGACGCTCGAAAAGTATGTCCGACGACTCGAGGAACTCGAGTCGCTGGCCTGCGGGTTCCCGGGGGTCGAGCAGGCCTATGCCGTGCAGGCCGGTCGCGAGATTCGGATCATCGTCGATTCGAATCAAGTCAATGACCGTGAAGCCGCCCGTATGTGCCGTGACATCGCCAAGGCGATCGAGGAGTCGCTGACGTATCCCGGTGAAATTAAGGTCACTGTGCTGCGTGAATCGCGGAATGTCGAATACGCGAAGTAAACCTCCCGTGGCCGACGCTGCCAGCGTCGGCGTTGACTCCGACGCCAGCAGCGTCGGCCACGTGCAAAGAGGACGAAATGTCGCGACCGATCATCGTGATTCCTGGTGATGAACCGACCCAGTTGGGGGACTCACCACATATGGACCGGCTGCATGCCGTCGGAGAAGTCCGGTTGTTTCGCGATCGGCCGGTCGACAATGCCGAGAAGGTGCGGCGCGTCCAGGGTGCGGAGATCATGATCCAGTCGCGCGGATCGGTGCAATGGCCGGCGGAAGTGTTGCGAGAATTGCCGCAGTTGAAACTGATTTCGCTGTGTGGAATCGGAACCGACAGCATCGATCTCCCCACGACGCGGGAGCAGGGCATCATCGTGTCGAACATTCCCGGTCGCACGGCGGGGCTGGTCTCGGAGCATGCGATGGCCCTGCTGTTTGCCTGCGCGCGGCACCTCGCCCAGCATACCGCCGAGTTGAAAGCTGGAAAATGGATCCGCGGTGACCTGGTCTATCTGCGCGGCAAGACATTAGGTGTGATCGGCACTGGCGCCATTGGTCGTGGCATGATCAACTTGGGAAAAGCCGTGGGCATGAATGTCATCGCCTGGAGCTTTCATCCACAGCCGGAACTCGAAGCCCAACTGGGCTTCAAGTATGTCAGCAAGGATGAGTTGCTGAAAACGGCCGACGCGTTTTCGATTCACGTCAAGTTGACCCCGGACAGTCGTCATCTGATTGGCCGCCGGGAACTGCAGATGATGAAGCCGGGCGCGTTGCTGGTGAACACCGCCCGGGGAGCGATCATCGATACTGACGCGTTGGTCGAGGCGTTGAATTCCGGGCATCTCGGGGGCGCTGGCCTGGATGTGTTTGACGGCGAGCCCATCCCCGAAAACTATCCCCTGCTGAGCTGCGAACGAGTGGTTTTGACCCCGCATGTCGCCGATCAAACGCCGGAAGGGATGGAAATCCTCAACGGCGGAGCGGTCGATAACGTGATTGAGTATTTGAAGGGCAAGCCGCAGAATATCGTGCCGTAGCGATTGCGCCATCACGAAGTTTTCAGCGTTCCCAGGCGAGCGTCCGGCGTAAGCCGGATGGTTGTTATGTGGTTGTAACACTATTCAACCGGGATTCAAACCATTCGTGTGACGATTGCCTGCTCTCGACGATCTCCGATTGCAGTGAGTCGCTAACAACCATCCGGCTCACGCCGGACGCTCGCCTACGAAGAAAACAGCCCGGTCGCTCATGAGCGACCGGGCTGTTGGATTTCAGGCGACTACGAAAATGCTTACTTGCCGGTGGCAGCAGCGTAGCGTTCGTCGGCTTTCTTCCAGCACACCACGTTCCAGAACGCGGTGACATAGTCCGGGCGGCGGTTTTGGTAGTTCAGGTAGTAGGCGTGTTCCCACACGTCCAGACCGATGATCGGAGTACGGCCTTCGGACAACGGTGTGTCCTGGTTGGCGGTGCTTTCGACAATCAGCTTCCCAGCCTTCTTGTCATAGGACAACCAGGCCCAGCCGCTGCCGAAGCGGGTGGCAGCAGCCTTGGCGAACTGTTCCTTGAAAGCGGCGAACGTGCCAAAGGTGGACACGATCGCGGCCCCCAGAGTCCCCGTCGGTTCGCCACCCGCATTGGGACCGATGGCCGTCCAGAAGAACGCGTGGTTGGCGTGTCCGCCACCGTTATTGCGAACGGCAGTACGTACATCTTCGGGCACTGCGGCCAGGTCGCTTACCAGATCTTCCACCGACTTGGCAGCTAGGGCAGGATACTTTTCCAACGCCGCGTTGACGTTGTTGATGTAGGCCTGATGGTGCTTGGTGTGATGGATTTCCATCGTCTTGGTATCAATATGGGGTTCCAGGGCATTGGTTGCATACGGCAGCGGGGGCAAGGTGTAGGCCATCTCGACGTCTCCTCAGTTTTGCGGAATGATTTCGATGTGGTCAGTCTGATCGCGACTGCCAGACAGCGGAGCAGATGACTCATCTGCCCCGGATGCTCTCGCTGTCGTTTGACAGGCTGATGGGGTGCGTCCCTGTTCAATAGGGGACCTCACCAAAACCATCCAACCCGATTTCAAGCTCTGCTCAGCGTTAGCCTGTGATTCTGAAGTCACGCACGACACAATCGCAGGGACAGCGACGAATGTGACTTCAGAATGCCGTTGTTATACCAACCCGCACAGTAGCGATGCAAACAACGGCAGTGGTTCGTGGAGAAACTCCAACGTGCTTCGTTCTTCCGAATCTCCTGAATGTGATCCGAAATCCACGGTCCCAGCAGCCAGTGTGGCATTGTGGACCGCGCAAGGCCGTGGTGCGGTCGCCACGATCAAGGTCCGTGCCGATCTCGGTACGCTTGGCCCTTCCATCCCGTTTCGAGCGGCCAATCACCAACCGCTCCAGGTTCAACCGCAAGGAAGGATTGTCTTCGGTCACTGGGGGACTGATCCCAGCGAAGAAGTGGTGATGTGCCGCCTGAGTGACCACGAGTTCGAAATTCACTGTCACGGGGGCCTCGCTGCGGCGCGACGCATCATGAGTGATCTGGTTGCATTGAAGCTTCCCGCCGTGGATTGGGACGTCCAAGCCCGGCAATCGGCTGGCAATCTGGCGGCGGATTGCCGAGTGGCACTCACCAAAGCCACGACCTTGCAGACGGCCAGTATCCTGCTCGATCAAGAGGCCGCCTGGCGTGAGTTTGCCGCCTGGCTGATTCCGTCGGCGATTGCGGGACATTGGCCTGCTTTGACCGCAGAAATCCAGCGTGCCTTGAGCTGGCAGGATCTCGGGAAACATCTGTTGAATCCCTTTCGCGTCGTGCTGACGGGGCGGCCGAATGTTGGCAAATCGGCGTTGCTGAATGCGCTCGTGGGCTATCAGCGGTCCGTGGTCTTCGATCAGCCGGGGACGACTCGGGATGTCGTGACCGTCGAAACGGCCTTTGATGGCTGGCCAGTGCGATTGATCGATACGGCCGGACTGCGGGAGAATGCTCTCGGTCTCGAGGCGGCCGGCATCGAGCTGGCCCACGAGCAGATTGCCGATGCAGACTTGGTCCTGCAGGTGATCGATGCGACTCAGCCGGCTGACGGCACCGAGACCCTATCGTCGGTCG
>CAMAVF010000004.1 GCA_945861445.1 Planctomicrobium piriforme
CCTTACGGCACCCGGCTCACCTGAATCAAATACGATCGCGCTCAATGTGATCGCAGCCGGAAAGAGTAGATCGAAGTGGATTTGCAGGTCGTAGAACAGATCGACGAAGTTCGTCAAGCGGTCAACACGGCCCGTCAGCGTGGTTCGCGAATCGGCTTCGTCCCAACGATGGGGGCCCTGCACTCCGGGCACGTCAGCCTGATGGAAGTGGCTCGTCGAGATTGCGAGTTCGTCGTCGTTTCGATTTTTGTCAACCCGGCACAATTTGGTCCCCAGGAAGATCTCAACAAGTATCCGCGGCCGTTTGCGAATGATGTTGCCCTGTGCCAGGCGGCGGGGGTGAGTCTGATCTTTCATCCTCTACCCGCGACGATCTATCCGCCTGGATTTGTGACTCGGGTCGAAGTCACGGGGTTGTCGAGTGTTTGGGAGGGGGCATTTCGGCCGGAACATTTCTGCGGCGTGACGACGGTCGTCATGAAGCTGTTGAATATCGTGCAGGCCGACGTGACCTATTTCGGACGTAAGGACTTTCAGCAGCAACTGATCATCAAGCGGATGTGCCGAGATCTGGACTGGCCTTATGCCATCCAAACCTGTGCCACAATCCGTGACCCGGATGGCCTTGCCAAGAGCAGCCGAAACGTCTACCTGAGCCCCAGTGAACGGCAATCAGGATTGTCCCTGTCCCGGGCGCTGTTCCACGTGCGCGACCAAATCCAGGCCGGGAACCGGAACGTGTTACAATTACAAATGCAGATGCGGCAGATCCTGGACTCCACGCCCGGTGTCGCAGCCGACTATGCCGCGATCATCAATTCCGATACCCTCGCCGAGGCCACCGAATATCAACCCGGCTTAACAGCAGCAATTGCCGCACGAGTCGGGGCCACGCGGTTGATTGACAACATTGAATTGCCTTGAGTTGAGAGTCGCCAATAATTCTATTTTAGGAGTTTTTTTAGCCACGGATGAACACGGATGAAACACGGATTGGATCATCGTATGCGGGACGTGTTTGATGAATACAAGCTCGAAGCTCAAGCGAGTGTATTTTGTTGATCTTGAGTGCTGAGAAATGCACTCGCTTGAGCTTCGAGCTTGTATTCGCCGTCACTTTGTGGCCGGCCATAAAGTCAATTGGGTTCAAAGTCTCAAAACGTCGCTCAGCAGTGTCTTAATCCGTGTTCAATCTGTGTCAATCCGTGGCTAAAAAACTCTTCTTCTTGTTTCGTTAACGGTTCTGCGACATCGACAGGTATTCGGCATGCGACAGATTCTGCTCAAAATTCCCCTGAATCTGACCGTGTCCTTGTTTGGGCAACCGGTTCACGTGTTCGGTTTCGGAATCTTGCTGGGGGTGTGGCTGGGGCTGTGTGCCTGGTGGGGCTATCAACATTTTCGACGACGCGGATTCGACAGCGAATTGCAGGCGCAAGTCGTCTTTCAGGCGTTTGTCAGCCTGTTGATCTGGAAGCTGCCCTCATTCCTGCCGGAAATCAATATTTTTGGCTACGGGGCGGCGATGGTCTGCGGCTTTTTGGCAGCGGCCTGGCTGGCGGGGGAACGCGCCAAGCGTGAGGGCCTTAACCCGGCCGTCATGTGGGACATCGGGATGACCGTGCTCCTGAGCGGAGTCATTGGTGCCCGGCTGTTTTACATTATCAAGAATCCCCAGAATTTCTTTGGCGGGAACCTCAACCTGGTGCAAACCCTGCTGGAGATCGTGAACCTGACCAAGGGGGGGTTGGTGCTGTATGGAGGGGTCTTGCTGGGAATTGCCACTTTCATCTGGCACTGCCATCGCCTGGGTTTATCTGCCCTGAAGCTGGCGGATATTCTGCTGCCGGCGATTTTTGTCGGGGAAATGTTTGGTCGGATCGGCTGTTTCCTGAATGGCTGTTGCTTCGGCGATCCGTCGACATTGCCGTGGGCGGTACAGTTTCCTCCCGGCAGCGTGCCGTTTCTGATGGAAGTTCAGGCCGGAGTCATCAAGGAAGACGCCCTCTGCAGCGAGCCTCTGCATCCCGCGCAAATCTACAGCAGCATCAATGCCTTGATCCTGGCCATCATCACGTGGAACTACTATCCACGGCGGGCACGGGACGGATCGGTCCTGCTGCTGGGCTGGGTCCTGTATCCCATCACGCGATTCTTTCTGGAAATCGTGCGCGGTGATACGCCGGGTGAATTCGGAACAGACTTGACGATCGCCCAGTGGGTCAGCTTCGGCATGTTGATCGCGGCCGCCGGGTTCGCGGCCTATCTGTCGACTCGCCCCAAATTGCCGCCACATCCACCCAATGCGTCATCGGCCGCTGCACAGAAATAGATGTTGCTCGATTCCGGATCACTCCGATAATGAGATTAAGTATCAGAGGCCGTCGCTGACAACCACTCGGCGGGGCCAGCCCTCCCTAAGGATTGGGGAGCGGTTCAGATCGATTTCGCGAGGAAAATGGATGTTCCAATCACGAATCTGGCACAACTGGATAAGTTGCGTTGTCTGCGGACTGTTGGCAATCTCCGCCGGTTGTCAAGCCACCAATCATACTGAAGCGGGCGCCATGGTCGGCACCGGAGTTGGCGGTGTTTTGGGAGCATTGATTGGTGGTGAAAATGGCCATGCTGCGGGTGGCGCCGTTGTCGGTGCCCTGGCAGGTGCAACGGTCGGGGGACTGGCCGGGAACGCGGAAGACGCTCGCGAAGAACGTGACGCCGCAGTCGCTCAGGCCCAATACAATCAACACCGAGCCGCTCAGCAGGCAGTCACGAACGTGGACTTGATGACAATGGCCCAGGCGGGCCTGAGCGATCAAGTCATCGTCAACGCGGTCCACACACGGGGCGGACAATTCGATCTCAGCCCGGCCGGTATCATCGAGCTTAAGAATCGCGGAGTCAGTGACAGCGTGATTTTGTCGATCCAGAATCAGAACAACGTGCGGCCAGTCGCCACGAGCTACGCGTATCCGACCACGGTCGTTTCGCCGGCCCCCGTCTACATTGCCCCGCGACCGACATTCGGCGTGGGAGTCGTCGTGGCACCGCGACCCTATTACGGCTATCGCGGCTATTACGGGCGACCTCATCGCCACCATCACTGGTAGACCGAATACAAGCTCGAAGCGCAAGCGAGTGCATTTCTCTTGGCATAGCAGGGGCATGCACTCGCTTGCGCTTCGAGCTTGCATCATCGAGAGACGTTACTTCGCTCGCCAGTGTCGCCAGGCGGCCAAGGGGGGGCAGAGCAGCCACAATCCGGCATTGAAATTCCAGGCCAGCAACTGTTCAACGAACAACAGATACAGCACGAAATACAGGAACGTGCGGGACAAGTCGCCCGATTCCGAGGCACTGCGGGTGGTCTGGCGTTCCAGTTCTGTCCAGTCGGTCAGATAGCGGAAATCGGTGCCGGCAAGTAGGTCTCGTTCCACTTCGTCCCGTTCCAGACGAGTCAGATTGCTCTCGCGCGGATCGACGTTGACGGCGAAACTCTCTTTGCGATTCAACGGCGGGCCGAGTTGCAGTTGATAGGCACCGCTTCGATCGGTGTGGTCGTAGTGGAAGTCCGTCAGATTGGCATTGGGCGAACTGCGAGCGGGCTCGGTTTCGCCATCCGGACGAGTCACCGTCGCGTCCACGTCGGCCCCGCGCGTTTGTAAAGTTCGCTGCCACGGTTCTCCCACCAGCAGTTCAGCGCGAGCTCCGTCGGTCGACACGGCATAGAAGGTCAGCTCTTGAATCAGCGGCAGAAAACTGGGCCACACGGCCCAATTGCCCCAGGATTGATCGAGTGGCGTGGTGATCAGAATCGATTTTCCAGCTCCGACTCGCGTCTCGATAATGGCCGGATCTCCGGTGCTGAAGGCCAGGGCCACACGCCCGGGGTTTCGTGCGTCGAGCTTCGTCCGGAAATACTCATAAGTTTGAGTTCGCTCCAGGCCCGCTTCGGGATTGCCTTGAAAGACTTTGACAATCGGATGCTGAAACTCGAGCGGATCGAATCCAAACACTTCCTTTTGTTGATCGGCATTTCCGCGTCTGTCCAGGATTTCGGCAGGCAGAATGCCCTGACCCTCCTTGAACAGCAGGCGGTTGTAATTCGCCACGTCGACGCGATCCCCCAGACACCACACAACCGCTCCGCCGCCCCTTAAAAAAGTCTCTAGCAGTTGGGCTTCCGAGACGTCCAAAGTGCTGATGTTGCACAGAAACACGCAGTCGTACTGGCTCAGATCAAAGCCGCGCAACTCGCCATATTTGATGACCTGAGGCTGGATCAACGCGACCGCGGCCGATTCCTGCGGGTTGGGAGCCAGCGCCAATTGCAGGTGAAATGTCGCGGTGTCCTTCGCACGGCCGGCCAGTTTGCCGTTCACACATAGGATCCGCACCTGTTCCTTCACATTGACGACCAACTGACGCTGGTCGTCCACCGGCAGGCTGTCCTTGCTTAACCGGGCCTGGATCACGTGATCACCACCCGTCGCGAAAGTATACGAGAAATCCTCGGAGACCTCGGTCAAGGGCTGCAGATTCAAGGTGCGAGACGCCTGCAGCTTGCCGTCCACGAGGAATTCCAGTTCCGCTTCGGACGTCATCCGCGAAAAAGTGGTCGCTGAAATCTTGAACCGTGCGGGTTGTTTGACAGTATGAAAGTCCTCCTGGGCGCGGAGGTCGGTCAGAGCATGATTCTCTTGCCCCCCCTGTCCGACATCAATCAACACCAGGCGGGAGGCCGCACCGATCTTCTTGAGCAACCCCCGAACTTCGGCCGGCTTGCCGGCACTGTCGGGCAGCCAGCACGATTGCTGGAAATCAGAAATCACCAGCACTTCTTTTTGAGGAATCTCCGGCAGTGCCTGTAACAGCTTGTCGATTTCCAACAGGGCGGGATGGATCTCGCCACGTTCGTCGGGGAGCTCCAGCCGCTCGATTTCCTGCAGCACTTCATCCGTTTGGAATGCTGGCTTACGCACGATCACGCGCGGTTCCGAACCGCAGATCCGGACCAGGTTGAAGGCATCCCCCTGCCGTGCCGATTCGACAATCCGCCGGGCAATCTCTTGTGACTGCTGAAATCGGGTGCTCGCTGCCCCCTGAAACCCCATGCTGAACGAGGTATCCATCAGGATAATGCGGTGAGTGGGAACATTGGCGGTGAACATGCGGCCGAAGGTCTGCAACTGTGGCTGCGCCAGTCCCAATACGAGAAACGTCAGGATGGCGATCCGCACGAGCAACAGGATAAGTTGCTCGATCCGCATCCGCCGCGAGTTCTTGCGCACGGCTTCGGCCAGGAAACGCATCGCCGCCCATTGGGTTTCCCGAAATCGGCGACGATTCAACAAATGAATCAGGGGGGGCAACGCACCCAGCAGCAACCCCCACAGCAGCCACGACGACGCGAAACCGAAGGCGATCAGAGTTTGAAACGACAAGGGAGCCATGCAGATTCTGTGGTTGCCGAGCAGGGTCAGTGAGACTGCTTAATGTATTCGCTTTGACATCCAGGAGCCAGAGTGCTGTGAATTGCAACGGACTAATATCGAATGTCTAAAAGGATGGCAGAAGAAATGGCGAATGGCCACTCGCCAAGGACAAATGACAAAGAAATAAAAAAACCGGCCGAACTCTGTGCAGGTTCGGCCGGTTTATGAAAATCACTTCAACAGGCTCAGTCAGGACTAGAAGGTAATGACAAAGTCTGTCGCGAAGATCGTTTGAGCGTTCTTCAGGCCATCATCGAAGGGCTTCAACTGGGCCGCATTTGTGTTCTTGTCGATGTTGCCATCGAACCAGTCGAACCGCAGATTGGGCCGGACCATGAAGTTCTTGGTCGGGGTCCATTTGGGTCCCATCGTGATCTGGTAAAAGTTGCCCTGGTAACCACAGCGGTTGAGAGGCAGACCGCGCACTTTGGATCCCGGAACGGCATACGTGTTGGGCAGGAAGCCACCCACGCGATAGCCTTCTTCATCGCGGAACCATTCGAAGTTCGAACCAAATGACCAGCAGTCATTGACCTTGTAGAACAAATACTGGTTCAAACCGTACCAGAATGCATTCTTGCCATTGGCGGCCATGGCGTCCTGCTGAAAGCCGAAGTCGGACTGACCCACGTAGGTCAAATTATCGTTCAGTGTCCGAGAGTAGACCAACGTCTGCAGATAGCGGGGCTTGAACGCAGCAGTTCCTACAGCGGGAGTCTGAACTTGTTCTTGACTATAAACACCCACCCAGGCGATCGAGCTCTTATCATCGATCGTCTTGTTGACCGTACCAATCGCACCGAGGTTGGGATTCGTGTTGTCGAAGTTATCCCAACCGCGTGTGAAACCGCCGCCGATCGACAAACTATCATCCACCTGGACCGTAGCCGTGCTGCCGGTATGGGTGAACGGTTCGCCGTATTGATAGGTATACGGCAGCGTGTTAAAGAAGTTTTGCGACATATCAACGCCGAAGAACCCGACCGGAGAAATCCAGTGACCTGATTTAAACGTCACATTGTTCCACTTGCCGGTCAGGAAGAACTGCGGAATGGCCAAACCGTAGAAGGCGTGGCTGCCGTTGATGTTGTCTTCCAGGCCCGTCGAGGTCGTGAATCGGAAGTTACTACCATACAGCAGGTCGATGCGACCGCCGAGATCGTAGCATTTATCCGCATCCAGGGCCTTCTCCAAATAGAGCCAGGCCTGGTTCATTTGCCATTCGTTCGAGCGATCGGTCCAGGTGACCGGGCCGTTGAAACGATCCTTGGGAGCATCCGTGTTAAACGTCATGCTGTTGACGACGCTACCACCGACATTCCAGCCGTTGTCCGTCAGACAGTTGCAACCGCAACCATCGTCAAACAGGCTGCTCGCTGACCAGAACTCACCTTGATAGCAACCAGTCGTCGGACAGGTCGTGCTGTAGGTGTAGTTTCCTGACCCGGCGGAACCTGTGGCCGCTGCGTCGGAGGTCTGAAACAGACCGGTTTGCTGAATTTCGCTCTCGACGATCTCATCGATCGTGCGAGCTTGCTGGCCGGTAGTCGGTCGAGGCGGATACGCGTCTTGAGCATAGGCCGAATCGACCAGGCCAACTCCCCCGCTCCAGAGGCCGAGTCCGACCAACCAGAGCTTGGCTTTCGCCAGTTGGCTCAGTCTGGATTTCCTTATCACAGTCAACATATTGGGCTCCTTCATTGACTCAACTGGCGGTCACGCATGTTTGGGTTTAGGGAGTGGACGAAGAATCTCACGAGTTGGCGCGATCCGTGATCTTCATTTTGGGCATTGGCAGCAAACCGGCACAGTCGCTGTGTCAGCCACGATTGTTCGATCCACTTCCAAACGTGCTATTGGCGCGTTCCGGAGAACAGATCTGTCCGGGAATATCGGAACGTTCGGGAGAGAAGCTTGGAGCGTTACTTTCGGAACGGCCAGCTTTGGTTTATCCGAAGATGTGTTGCAGTCGTTAAAGTCCACCAAGAGTGGCCAGAGGCACTGTGGGTACGACTTGCAACATGAGAGCACACGGCAAAATCGGCGAGTTTGACGTTGTCGGTACTATCGGAAGAGCCATTTGCAGATGCATCGCGGATTTCCCTTCAAGATCAGACCCTATCGGCCCGCCAACCAGGGGTCGATCGCAGGTGAATGATTAAGAGGTGAAGCGTACGCACCGATTCCGGGCTCGAACTCCGAACAGTTATCTCCCTTCCGAGCCTTCCGCTTGCGGTCTATGATCTGCGGACACCTTTCCTCGACAACGAACCAGTGCACATCCGGAATTCCCCATTATGTCTGAGCTGATTCTGCACGACCGGCATTACGGTTCCCGGGCTCGTATTCTGCCCAGTGTCGGCTTCAATTGCTTCTCCTTGCAAGTTCCCGTGAATGGGGAAGTCGTCGAAGTTCTCGATGCCGAAGCGGGATTTGAAAACGGCGACAAACGCGGGACACGCAGCGGGATTCCCTGGCTGTTTCCGTTTCCCAATCGGATTGAGAAAGGACGCTACAACTGGAAAGGGACGGACTATCAGTTGCCCGTCAGCGATGCGTTTGGAAACGCCATTCACGGGTTCGTGATGGATCGGCCGTGGCGCGTGGTCGTGGCGGATGCTCAAACCGCTGTTGCTGAGTTTCAACTGAGTATTGATGCCCCCGATCGCCTAACGCTGTGGCCGAGTGATTTTCTGATCGAGGTGCGTTACACGCTCCGGCAGGCATGCTTGCGGGCCGATATCCGGATCGTCAATGCGGGCGATCACGCCCTGCCTTGGGGACTGGGGACACATCCCTATTTCAAAACTCCACTGGGGGCGAATTCGCAGGTTGGTCAGTGCCTGGTCCAAGTTCCAGCAGCCGCTACCTGGGAGTTGACTGACTGCCTGCCGACCGGCCGCACGCTGCCCGTCGAACCTGCCAAAGACCTGCGGCAAGGGGCCGAGTTGGAGAGCCTGAAGCTGGACGATGTGCTGACGGGAATCGAACTCTCGGGCAACACGGTCGTCACAAGTGTGCTCGATCCGGCAGCGGGAGTCATGGTCACTCAGGTGACAGATCGCATCTTCCGCGAGTGCGTGGTGTTCACCCCGCCCGGACGGCCTTGCGTGTGCATTGAACCCTACACGTGCGTCACGAACGCGATCAACCTGGAGCAGCAGGGAATCGACGCCGGTTGGCGCGTCCTGCCGGTCGGGAGCGAATTCAGGACGTGGATTGAGATCCATGTCGGACAGATCTTGGCGTAGCGGGAAGACATCCAACCGGTCACGATGTGATCGCGAATACAAGCTCGAAGCGCTCACTACGCGTGCGGACTGGTTTCGACGTGGGGAATCGGCTCAACCTCGGGGTGCAACTCAAACCGGGGCAACAAGCGAATCTCTTCGGCAAACAACACCGGCAGATCTTCGCCGGCCTGTTCGGCCTCCCATGCTTCAACCCAGCGGCGCCACGAGATCGAGTTCATATTGTAGAGCAACGCGCGTGAGTCCAGATCGGGTAGCTGGTATTCGCGAGCGACCCGGCGGGGACGCGGAGAGATCAGGCGGCGATCATCCAGATAGTAACGGACTTCCACGTCAAACGCCTTGTCGGGCCACACCACCAGACCCTGGTCCGAAATGTCGTACCGGATGTCGCGGGGTGCGAATTGCGACAGGATCTGTTCGCGGATCAGATCGACCCCGCCGATCTTATAGATTCCGGCCAGCGCCAGCTTCAGGCAGGTCAATTGTGGTTCTGTCAGTTTCCACACCCATCCCGCTGCCGGCAGGCTGGCCAGTAACCAACCCGACTGCTCCTCGAACGCCAACCGCAGGGGTGGCCCGGGCAGTGCCGGACA
Source organism: Planctomicrobium piriforme (assembly GCA_945861445.1). GTDB lineage: Bacteria > Planctomycetota > Planctomycetia > Planctomycetales > Planctomycetaceae > JAKFVC01. The sequence goes on from CAMAVF010000004.1 coordinate 9,343, forward strand.
ATGGATGTCGATGCGCAGGCTGTTCGAGGCCGTTTCGACGTGGGATAACTCCAACTTCAATCCGGCCCAGCCACGGCTCTCATCCAACAGCATGAAGAAGTCACGTTCGACGAAATGACGGACCGATTCTTCGACGTGATGCAGCTTCTCGATACACACGGCTTTCGCATTTTTCCAGCGTTTTAAATGAGCCTTGCGTTCGGCGCGGCGTAATTTGCTGTAGAGCTTGGGCAAAGTTCCCGAATGCAATCCCGGTTTCATCAGGCGGATCAGTGTTTCGCCGTGCGAACCGATCCTCGCCGGGAGCAGCCGTTTCGAACGATTCGCCGCGAACAACCGCCAGTTCTCTTTCAGTTCCCAGACGATGAACCCGCACGCCCCAGGCAGCGTTAGAACGATCATCCCAGCGAGAGTTCCAGCGGTGGCAAAACTGAAATGGAACCCCTTATGAAATACAGTCGTCAACGGTCCCGTCATGGTCGTGAAGATGATCTTGTGGGCCACCGTCACGACAGGAAAATGCTTGATCGGATTGAATTGCGGTTCGATCAGCAAGTTGACGGCAAACCGCACGACGAACGTCACCGCGCCCCAGATGACTCCCAACAGGGCTTTCGCGATCAGCGTCAAGTCCGACTCGCCACTCTTGAACCGCAACCATTCGTCGACGGCGTACAGCAAACGCTCGATGAATTCCAGGACCCGTTTGAACGTGTCCATGATCAGCTCGAACAGCGACAGCAGGAACCGGACGCCGATCCGGTGAAGCAACCGCAATACGTATTCGGACGAGACCTCTTCGAGGTCACGTCCCATCCGTGAATTCAGGATGATGCACAGCGCCAGCCCCATGATGGCCGTGCTGATCCCCCAACTGTTCCAACTGGAATAGAAGGGCATGATCACGAGACTCAGCGCGACAGTCGCGACCAGCGGCAGCAGGAATACCTGGCGGAAAAAGACCACCGGCTGACTGCGCAGAATGCGTTGTACTATCGGCAGCTTGACCAGCCACAGGGGCGTGTCATAGAGCGACACGCGTAAGATTCTCCACGCGAGACGCAGTAATTCGACCACACCCTTCCGAAAGGCCGAAACGTGCATCAGGGCCATCAAGAAGAGACCCAGCCCCACAAACGTGGGCCAGGTCATGAAGATCTTGCCATGGCTGACGTGTGCTGCCGCTTCAGTGGCCACCGCATGCAGCGTCGGATCACTGGTGGCAGCCACGGTCGATTGGGGGATCAATCCGGAAACGGCATGGACGAGGTGATCGAGACCCTCCAGGATGACAACGGCGCCGCCAAATGGAATGGCGATGTATTGGGTAATGAACCGGCCATATCGCGTGCCAAACGCCAGGGAACTCAGACGCTGCAGCCAGCGCATGTAGAATTCCGCCGGGTTGTAAACCCCATCCAGCTTGCGCGACAGCTCGCGGTCGGCACGCAACAACTGGTCGCCACGCAGGAACTGTTGCCAAGTCTCCAGATCAGACACTTTGAGATTGTTGCGTGAAATCGAATCTCGCAGATTACCGATTGTCAGAAATCCGCGGTGAACGACGACATCACTCAGCTCTTCAATCAGCTTCCGCCGGGAGACTCGTTCCGGCAAATTCTGCGGTTCGAGACCAACCGTCTGCAGTGCTTCACCGACCAGTGGACGGAGACGGTTGCGGAGCTGTTCCTCGGCGGATTTCGCTGCGGAATGGAGCAGCCGCGACAGAATTTCCCGCTGGGCCGGTGCGAGATTGGTCGTCGGAATTCTGCCCGTGGCACTGCGGAGGTGCTTGGACATCAGCACCTCCCGTTGATTCGGCAACGGGCGGCGCAGTGGCTGTCGTCCCAGTGAGCGTGCCCAGCCGATCAGATCGACTACGGAAACTTCGCGCTCATGATCGACACAGACCTTTTGCAGATCAAACAACAGCCGGGCATCGTTGTTCCAAAACCCGAGCAGCGCATTGCGGACGAGCAATCCGAGCGACGAGTGCCAGTCACGGGCGTCTTTGTCGTCAAAGACCAGTGCTCCACGCAAGCGTTCCGTCAGCCGAGTGATCTCGGAATCGACCAGTTCCAGGATTTGGGGTTGTGCGGCCGGCGGCGCATAGCGGCAGGCTTGTGTCCGCAGGATGGCCGCCCGGACCGAGTTTCCCGTCGCGGCCAGCTTCTCTGCTCGCTTAAGCAAACCCTCCATGATCCGTTCAGCGCGTCGCGATCCGGTCTTGACCTTGCGGCTGGCAGGAATCGGCACCGCGACCGGACTCGCAGGCTCCAATTCGACAACACTTACGGGTAATGCGGGGGCGATCGCGGCCGGCAGACGCGTCTGATCGAACAATTCATCGAAGTCCAGATCCTCGCGGATGATCTCGTCGATCAAATCGAAGTTATGGACGGACGGGAAATACGAATGCCGCCAGCCGGGCGAAAACTTACGTAATTCGCAATAAACGGCGGCAAATTCGGTATAGATCTCGATCGGATCCTGTTGTGGAAACAGAAAGTTCTCGCGTCTCAGGACGGCGCGTATCTCATCAAATTCCGACTGGCCGATGCGGTCAATCCGCAGGCGAATGGTCGCCAGCGTCAATTTATTCCGAGCCACCAGGTCGTCCAGAAAACGATGCACGCGTGCGTGGAACAGCATCCGCCAGATGTAGGTCTGCAACGCAGCGGAAGTCAGTTCGGGCAGATCGTCCCGATCGGGCCGTGCAATCAGGGTGACTTGCTCGGGAATCCTCTGGACTTGTTCGACCCCCAATTCGTCGGGAGCCACAAATCTCAGCAGTTGATCACGCGAGATGACATAGCACTTGCGGTGCGGGACGTGCCAACTCAGTCCCGTCACCTCGCGCAGCTTTAAAATCAGCCGTCGCAGAATCCGGGGCAAGACTAGATATGCAGACGAATCGACCTGCTGCAGAGCCTGTTGGCCTTCTGCCAGTACCGCTTCAGAAATGTCGTCCTGTGCCAAGACCCGATCCTATGAGTTTCACGCCGGTGGCTGTTCCGCCACAATTTGAGGAAAAGATCATCCGGGGGAGCGCGTCGCCAGTATAGCATTTGGCAGGGAGTGCGTTGAGGTGGAATTGGTCAGGGAGAACGACGAATGACGAAATCCGATTGTCAAAAGTATGACGAATGACCAAGCTTGAAATCTCGACATTCGTCATTCACAGCATGCCAGTGCGATACCTGCCCTGCTCGTCCGCCTGGAAAAACTCATCAGTGAGGACGTCTAGGCACGTGAGCCAGCCGGTGCCGTAGACAAAGGTATCGATGCAGACCCACCCACGTGAGCGTGCGGGTAGGCCACTGGATTGAGGCGTGTGACCGCAGATCACTCGCTGACCGGTCGGCAAGGGGAGTTCCTGGCCCGTATAACGCGTCCAGCGCAGCCATTTTGCATGCTGTTCGGCCAAGGGAACTCCCGGCTCGAGATTCGCATGGACGAAGACTTCCGTCGCCGTTTCGTAGGTCTCCACAGCCGAACGCAGGAAATCCGCATGCTCGGCGGGCATGTTATCCAGCGAGCCCTCGTAGCAATCGAGAACTTCCTGTCCCCCATGCATTAACCAGCCGGTATCAAAGAAGGTGCCGTCTAACACGCCAAGCAGCATCTGCTCGTGATTGCCTCGCACGAAGTGCAGTTCACAGTATTGCTGCAACTCCAGCAACCGATCGATGACCTGCCGCGTCCCTGGTCCGCGATCCACGACGTCGCCGAGCAAGACCACGCAATCATTGGCTGCGAGCTGGAGTTGCACCAACAGGGTATCCAGAGCCGTATCGCAGCCGTGAATATCTCCCAGAGCCAAGATGCGACCACTCACGAACCGTCAACCTTTCAACCTAGACTGGCACCAGATGCGAAAAAACGGAAATCTATCTCCCCTCGCCTCGGTACTCCGGGGAGAGGGGTCGGGGGTGAGGGGAACGATCTACCATGAACGCTGGGTACGGAATTTGACGGAAAATGTTGTTGAATGACGCAATTGCAATGACGCTCGCAGAGCCCCTCACCCCCCTCCCCTCTCCGCGGAGTACCGAGGCGAGGGGAGCGAATTCATCCGCGGGGGCGGCGCTTAGACCGTCGACGCTGCCCCATTGCAGAGCCGCTCCAACCACACGTCCGCGCTACTTACCCTTGCCAGAATACCTTACCCCAGTCGCCTGAGTCTCCCGCCTAAAAACCTTGTCGCCTGCAGTCACATACAACACGTTCAATTTCGGCCCGCCGAAGCACACATTGGACAACGGCCGATCACGCAGAGGCTTCGCAATCACGCCCCCCATCCGGCCGGTTGGATCAAACATTTGCAGACCGGCACGCGTTGTCACGTAAAGCCGTCCGATCGAATCCACCGTCATGCCATCAGATCCTGGGCCCACCTGGCCAAGCACCATCCGTAATGGACCATAGTAGCGTTCCTTATATTTCAGACTGCCGTCGGCTTCCACTCGAAATGTCCACAGGGCGGGTTCCTGGCTTTCCGTGACGACGAGTGTCCCTTCGTCAGGCGTCAGGATCAGACCGTTCGGCTTGATCCCCTCAGCGACCACGCGTTTCTCGCGCTGGGGATTGATGTACCACACGCGGCCCCCCGGCGGATCGGTTACAAAAATGCCCCCTTTGGAACCGACCACCAGATCGTTGGAATCGATCTCGTCGGCGATCGTTTCCACCTTCCCTGTATCATCAAAGGCGACGATTTTCCGCGATCCACTCTGGCAACCGTACAGCTTGCCGTCCGGGCCAAACATCAGGCCGTTCGTCTTCTGCGAGTTGTCGACGAAGACGGTGACCTTGCCTTCCAGATCAATCTTGTGAATCTTGCTTTCGGGGATGTCGGTGAAATACACCTGTCCCTTGACATCCACCGCCGGGCCTTCCGTAAACTTGTGACCTTCGCTGACCAGTTCCCAACCCTTGCCCTCCAGCAACACGCCGCTGAGGGGCAGATCCTGGCCATACGCGAGGCTCGACGTGAGCAGCCAGACGGTTCCGAGACACCACGTGCGCAACATCGGCGAAGCTCCAGGTGAGTGGTACTGAGCAGCAAGCAGGAGACAGTACAGTCTTCCTCCTTATAATCGCTTGTAGCCAACGCTGCCAGCGTCGGCCACGAGGTTAAGGAGCTTCCAGATGCAGCGTGCCGGCAGAATCGACTTCCGCAATCAATTCTTTCCCCGGCCAGACGGCGAACACCAACGAATCCGATCGACAGACACGATCGCGAATGATCGTCGAAGTGCTCACATTCCAGATCCTGAGCTGACCATCCCAGCAACTGGAGGCCACGTCCAAACCGTACCAGCCGATGTCGGCCACGCCGTCGGGATGAGTCAACGTGCCGATGGAGTTCCCCGAATCGGCTTGCCAGACCTTGACCGTGTTGTCCCAACTGCCCGAGGCGATCCGGCTGCCGTCCGGTGAGAATGCCACGCAACTGATTTCATGCTGATGAGCGGCCACAGTCTTGGTGACGGCTCGAGTTCCTGCATCGTGCCAGATCAATTGATGGTCGACACCCGCAGTGATGAACCACTTCCCACCAGGGTGATAACGCACGACCTTGACGATTCCCTTATGCCCCGCTGCCACGGCGGCACGTTCCGGCTTCTGCAGGTTCATCCACCAGAGCTCGCCATTGGCCAGACTCGCCAGCAATTCCGGCTGGTTGGGATGCACGGCCACCGACACGACCGGCGCGGCGAACTTCGGCAGCTTGCCGCCGCGGGTCGACTTGATGTTGAAGGCCAGGACGTGTTCTTCAAAGCCGCCAGCGAACAATGTCTTGCCATCTCCTTCCCAGGCCAAATCATTCAACGGCCACTGACTCGGCAACTTCACCGGCACTTCACGTTTCGTCGCCGTCTCCCACAGACGGACTCGACCGTCAGAGAATGCCGCGGCCAGATACATCGTCCCGCGTTCAGGACTGAAGGCGACGCGGTTGGCTCGGGGAACCGACTCCTTGGCCGTATAAACCGGAGCCACTGGGCGTCGCTGATACCAGACAACGACCGCCGCGATCAACAGAAACAAACCCGTTCCCAACCACAGCGCGCGGACTGTTCCGGGCTTCCACCTTCGCCGGGCCGTGACCTCAATCTCGGGTTCCATCCGTGCGCCACGCAATTCTCAAACGGGTTGTCTTACGGAACAATCAATCGACAAACACAAATTCATTCGCCATCAGCAACACTTGAGCATACCGTTCCCAGACCGGCAGCGGATTCGGTGGCGGTCCCTGAAAGTCGGCTTGGGAATTCCACTCGCTCTGCTGGTTGGGCACGGACGGCTCCAGCCGCAGTTTGCAGGTCCACTCGAACGAGTCGTGATTGGGGTTCGACCGGCAGTCGGTGTAGAAATCGATCTGATCGCCCGTTTGGACGGCGAGACCGTCCACCTTGGTCCCGGTGTCGGATTTTTGAGCCGTCCATTCGCCTGCGACTCCACTGCGATTGGAAATCACGCGGCTCAAGACGCCGTCCCCTTCCTTGCCCGGATGTTTCAATCGTCCGCGGACCGACAACGTACCGTCGCGTGGTGCGGTCCAGCGGCGAATGACGGCATGGTGCAAATCATTCCCCGGATGTCCGCCCCCGGCATTGAGCGAGACCCAGCCGATCTGCGGGTCGGGCAACTGATTCTGACCCTGCCAGGCCGCCCCCGTCCATTTGGGGATCGCATTAAAAACCTTCAGGCGGTTGTTTGCTGCATCAAACTCACCGTAGCCATATTGCCACGGCGCAGCCGCTACTGCTATCACCGGCGTCTCCTGAGCGGCTCGGATGTATGCAGCACCCAACTCCAGCTCACGAGGACTCGGCGAGCGCGAGTAAATCAACTGGTACAGCAGTCGGATTCGTTCATTCACATCACTGACGGCAGCGACTTCAGGTCGATTTGCCAACTGCGTTAGTGTCTCCATCAAGAAGGGGCTGTTTAGCATAAACAACGCCTGTTGAGGCACCGTGGTGGTAAATCGTTGCGGCGTGTGAGCGTCGGGGCTGGCCAGGTCAAATGTGCGGAACAGTCCCGGCAGGTTCTGGCGGTCAATAAACCCATAGAGCGTCCGCCGCTTGGGAAAGGGTGTGGCTTCCAATTGAACTGGAGGTCCGCCAACCGTCGGGTCCAATTGGCCAGACACGGCGAGCAAATTGTCGCGCAGTCCTTCGAACTCCAGCCGTCGACGATTCATCTTCCATACCAGCCGGTTTTCGGAGTCAGTCTTTTCCGCTTCAGGACGGGAAAAGCTCGTCTGTTGATAAGTGGCAGACAACAGAATGCGGCGGTGAAGTTGCTTGATCGACCATTGCGAATCCATGAATCTGCGGGCCAGATCATCCAGCAATTCCGGATGGGTCGGGGTCGAACTCCGCAGACCAAAATCACTGGGAGTATTCACCAGGCCCGCTCCGAGGTAGTGAGCCCACACGCGATTGACGAAGACTCGGGCGGTGAGCGGATTGTCCGTATTCGTAATGGCCTGCGCGAGCTCCAGCCGGCCGCTCCCTTTTTCAAAGGTCTTGCGTTGTTCTCCCGCGACGGCCAACAGGAAGCGGCGCGGCGTTTCCGCACCACGATTTCCCGAATTGCCGCGGACAAACACCTGCACATTATGCGGCTTCGCCGAATCGACCAGCCGGAGCGGATAGGTGCCATCTTTCGGCTCGTCCGAGCTGGCGAAGACACCGTACAACGAATAGTAATCCTGCGTCGGAATCGGATCGAACTTATGATCGTGACATCGGGCGCAGTTCACCGTCAGTCCCATGGTGCCGCGCATCACGACATCAATCCGGTCATCAATGATGTCATTGATGTTGTTGAGAAACCGCCGGCCGAGCGTCAGGAAACCCATTGCAGCCAGATTACTCTGATCGGCCGGGGTGACCAGTTGATCGGCTGCAATCTGCTGCATCAGGAACTGATCGTAGGGAAGGTCGGCATTCAATGCTTTCACGACCCAGTCGCGGTAGGTATAGGCTTGCGGGTAGTTGCGATCCTCTTGAAAGACGTACCCCTTCGTATCCGCGTACCGGGCGACGTCCAACCAATGGCGGGCCCAGCGTTCTCCATAATGCGGCGAGGCCAGCAGGCGATCCACCACGAGTTCAAACGCATCGGGGCGGGTGTCTTGCTCGAACGCCTGGACTTCGGCAAAAGTCGGGGGCAGCCCAATCACGTCGAAATACGCACGCCTCAACAAGGTGCGGCGATCAGCCTTCGGTGACGGCGTCAGCCCCTGTTCTTCCAGCTTGGCGAGGATGAAATAGTCAATTTCGTTCTGCGTCCATCCCGCATTCTTGACCGCAGGTATTGCGGGTTGGCGAACGGGTTGCAATGACCAATGGCTCTTCCAGGCCAGTGGATCATTTTTCACTCCGCCGGCAGGAACAACCGCCGGCCAGGCGGCGCCCTGTTTGATCCATTCGGCCAGAATATCGATCGACTCCTGCGGCAACTTCGCCTTGGGAGGCATTTTCAATTCGTCCTCATAACGCACGGCATGCATGAGACGGCTGTCGTCGGGACGACCGGGCATCAGTGCCGGACCGTTGTCGGTTCCCTTCAGCAAAAACTCACGCGAGTCGACACGCAACCCACCCCGTTGCTTCTTCTCGCCGTGACACTCATAGCAATGGTCAACCAGCAGCGGCCGGACCTTCTTCTCAAAGAATTCCAAGGCGGCCGGGGTTGGCGGTTCTTCAGCGAAAGAATGCCCGATGGCACAACAGAAGACAGCCAATGCAATCAAGAGAATACGAAAAACCGACATCAGCAACGGATCCTGTTCCAAACTCGAATGGAAGGAATAGTAAGTGGCGGGATCATCTCGAAGTTTTGCCATTGTATATCGAGCATGCTAATGCGGGCTATCCCGCCGCGTAGCCTGACTCTGGAGAGTCAGGCTACGAAATCTCATGAATTTCGGGTCTGTACTTGAATGCATTCTCCGTACGGTCAATCATGTGCTGGACACTCACTGACCAAGGAGCGAAATCACATGAGACTGCATTTCCATCGAATCGTGCCCAGACTCCTCGCCATCACTGTCCTCGCCGGACTTATCCAAACGGCAATCGGACTTGCGGCAGACGAGACCGCGGCGACCAAGAATCCGCAACCACGTCTCGCGCGTGACAAACTCCTGGTCTATCGCGGGGCGAAGAATGAACAAGTTCCGGTGAAGACGGTCGCTGAGTGGCAGCAGCGCCGGGCCGAGATCATGCTCGGTGTCCAGGCGGTGATGGGCAAATTCCCCGGAAAAGAGAAACAGTGCGCGCTGGATGTGAAAGTGGAAGACGAAGTCGACTGCGGCACCTACGTCCGTCGCCTGATCTCGTATGCGTCCGAGCCTGGTTCGCGGGTCCCGGCCTACCTGTGCGTGCCGAAAGCGGTGTTGGAATCAAAGGCCAAATCGACGCCGGCGGTCCTCTGTTTGCACGGGACGGACAATACCGTAGGCCACGGAGTGGTCGTGGGACTGGGTGGCAAAGCCAATCGACAATACGCCAGTGAGCTGGCCGAACGCGGATATGTGACGCTGTCACCCAACTATCCGCTGCTGGCCAAGTATCAACCGGACATCAAAGCCCTGGGTTGGGAAAGCGGCACCTTGAAAGCCGTCTGGGACAATATGCGCGGGCTCGACCTCCTCGATTCATTACCGTACGTCAAATCGGGCAAGTACGGTTCAATTGGACACTCTCTTGGCGGGCATAACTCCGTCTATACCGCCGTATTTGATGAACGCATTCAAGCAGTCGTCTCCAGTTGCGGGCTGGATTCGTACCTCGACTATTACGGTGGCCAGGAATCGAAGTGGCTGCCCGGCAAGGGTTGGACACAAACGCTCTACATGCCCAAGTTGGCGAACTACCACGGTCGCCTCGCCGACATTCCATTCGATTTTCACGAACTCATTGGGGCTCTGGCACCGCGAAATGTGCTGATTATCGCCCCGTTACGCGACGGCAATTTTCGATATGACAGCGTGGACCGCATTGCTGCTGCAGCGGGCGAAGTCTATAGGTTGTACGGCGAACCGACACATTTACGAGTCGCACATCCCGATTGCACTCATGACTTTCCCGATGAAATGCGAGAACTGGGCTACAAACTGTTTGACGAAGTCTTGAAGAAGTGAAACGAACGATTGAGGCGCCTGGTATTGATAGTAGCCTTCACGCTCGGCGTGAAGTCAGCCGGACGCGCAATCGGCGTGGAATATCTGACAGCTCATCGATCGCGCCGCAGAACTTTCGTACGATCACTCGGGTGCCACTGGCTGTGCCAGTGCTTTTCGCACAGCCGAAAGACTACCGGCACTGGCAGAGCCAGTGGCACACAACCCGAAGATTAAGTCGTGACAAAGCACCACGCGCCTTCGGCGCGATTGTGTATTGCACGGTTCAACGACTGGAATGTAATGAGGTTGATCGTGCGCTCGGCCCCTCTTCACGTGGAACGTGAAGGCTACTATGAGGACTCATATCATGCGACGTACATTCATTCTGCTCTCGATTGTCGCCTGCTCTTCTCAGATGCTCTATGCAGGGCCGAAGACGGTTGCCGTCTTGGAACAACATCTTCAAGCGGGGAAATTTTCCGAAGCCGAAGCCGCGTTGGCAGCGGAACTCAAACAGAGTCCCAAGGATGCTCAAGCCCGGTTCGGTTTGGGAACGGTTCAGTTCTTGAAAGGGGTTCAACGGCTTGCTCAAAGCCTCCATCGCCACGGGTTCGGGCAGCAATTACGCGGGCTGATGCCAGGATTTGATTTGCCGATCCCGCATAATCGAAGCCCCGAGAAGGTCAACTATCAACAGGTCCGGGCGATCATTCAGAATTTCGTCACCGACCTGACCAAGGCCGAAGCCACTCTGGCTTTAATCGATGCCGAAGAGGTGAAACTTCCACTCCATTTCGGGCTGATTCGACTGGATCTGGACGGCAATGGAACTCTTCAACCTGAGGAAACATTGTGGCGAATCTATTCGCGGTTAAATCGTGGTGCGGGGGTCACGGAGGAACAGTCCAAGTCCTTCACCATCGCCTTCGACACAGGAGACGTCTACTGGTTACGAGGCTACTGCCATTTGCTGCTGGCGTTCGGTGAAACGGCGCTGGCCCACGACTGGCAGGAATTCTTCGAGCGAGTTGGCCATCGCATGTTTCCGATCGTCGATTCACCCTATCCGTTTCTGACCGAGGCAACCGCCGGGGACACCAACTCGTTCTTTTCATTCACCCAACTGGCAGACCTGGTGGCTGCGATCCATTTGATCAATTTCAAAGTCACTGATCCCGAGCGGATGCAGGCGGCCCTGGGACATCTGGAAGCGATGGTGACAGTCAGCAATAAGTCGTGGGACTTCATCCTGAAGGAGACCGATAACGACCAGGAATGGATCCCAAATCCGAAGCAGACTGGCGTGATCCCGAATGTCGTCGTCACCGAAGAAATGATCGCGAGTTGGCGTCATTTCCTGACGGAAGCCAAATCGATTCTGAAGGGCGAAAAGTTGATTCCGTTCTGGCGTGGTGCCGCCGACCGCGGAGTGAATCTGCGTAAGGTCTACATGGAACCCCGACCATTCGATCTCGTGATGTGGGTCCAAGGCACAGGTGCCGCGCCTTATCTCCAAAAAGGGCCGATCACCGATCCCGAAGTCTGGTCTCGGTTGCAACGCGTCTTTGGGGGTGAATTCATTGGCTTTGCCCTGTGGTTTAATTAGTTGTCGGATTGGACAATCTCTCTCGCTCCACGGCCGTAATCGGGGTACAATTCAAGTCTTGTTGATCTGACTTGGAATGTTCTCGCTCGGAAGAGATGGATGAGTAGCACCACAACGTCTGAACTGGCGTCGCGACGGCAGTTCTTGAAGGTCGGTTTGGCGGGGTTTGGATCCTTGTCCCTGCCTGGCCTGCTGCGGTTACGCGCCGAAGCAGCGACCGCCGACGCGGCTGAACGTACCGCAGTGATCATTGTCTGGCTGCGCGGTGGCTGCAGCCATTTGGATACCTACGATCCGAAGCCGGGAATCTCGACCGATTACCGCGGTCCCTTTTCCACCATTCAAACCAAGACACCCGGCTTGTTGTTTTCTGAGTTGCTGCCGCGGCAGGCACAGATCTCGGACAAGTTTGCGGTGCTGCGTTCGATGGCCCATACCGGCGGCGGACATCCTGCGGGTTCGCTGCAGGTTCTCGGAGGAGACCCAGCCGCACAAGATAAGGTGACCCCCTTCTATCCCGATTTCATGTCAGTGGCCAATTTCTTGCGAAGCGGCCGGCCGCGCAAGCTACCGAACTATGTGGGCGTGAATCCCATCACGCGCTACGACAGTTTCACCATTGCCGGGTCGACGTATCTCGGGCCGGGCTATGAACCGTTTGCCGTGTATGGTGATGCCAGCCAGCCCAATTTTTCCGTGCCGAATATTGGTTTGGCTGACCCCAACCAGGTGGGACGATTGCAGGAACGCATTCGCCTGCGCAAGTCGTTCGATGAATTTCGTCGCGAGGCCGACCAGTCGGGGGTGATGGCGGCGATGGACCAGTTCGAGACGCAGGCCCTGAGCTTGCTCACCAGTTCCGAGGCCGCCAAAGCATTTGACGTGAAGTTGGAACCGTCCCACATTCGCGAACGCTATGGTCTTAATCAGTGGGGCCAGCAGTGCCTGATGGCCCGCCGTCTGGTAGAAGCCGGCGTCGAAATCGTCACCACCACGTTCGACGGTCCGTTGTGCGGTCGTGTCAATAACTGGGACGATCACTCGGTCAACCAGCACATTTTTGAGGCCCTGCAGTTCCGGATGCCAACCGTCGATCAAGCGGTGACGGCCTTGATCGAAGACATCTACGAACGGGGTCTCGATAAGCGAGTGCTCGTCATTGTGACCGGGGAATTTGGCCGCACGCCGCGGATTTCGCATGTGGCCAGCAGTGGCGGCGGCGTGGCGAGTGGACCGGAGGGGACCATCCAACCCGGTCGCGACCATTGGCCCCAGGCCAATTCGATGATCTGGGCCGGAGGCGGAATTCGGACGGGTCAAGTCATCGGAGCTACGAACCGTCACGGCGAAGAACCGGTCGATAGACGAGTCGGTCCGCAGGACTTTCTCGCGACGATCTACCGGCATCTGGGAATCGACTACGAACGAGTCACGCTCCCCGACCTCAGCGGCCGGCCCACACCAATTGTCACTGATGGCAAGGCAATTCCAGAACTCGCCGCGACCTCTTGAGTTGGGTTGCCGAATTCCATCGAATTTTTCGCAGAACGAAAGCTGAAAGTTGAATTGCGTCTATGGTGCGCCCGGCTGACTTCACATGGAACGTGAAGGCTACTATTGGCTACTTCTCGAACCACCCGGTTAGGCCGGCGATCACCGCCAGGAGTTCGGCGGGTTCGACTGGCTTGGGGAGATGTGTCTGGAAGCCGGCCTGAATTGAGCGGATGTGATCCTCGGGCCGGGCGAATGCCGTGAGTGCAACAGCGGGCGTCTTGTTGCCTCGCAGTCGCAACGTCCGCATGAATTCGTATCCGTCCTGCGTTGGCATCCCGATATCGCTGAGGATGACATCGGGGTTGAAGCGAGTGAGGACTTCGTGGGCCTCTTCGGCCGAGGCTGCGAGCTGCGACTCCACATCGCTCGCTGACAGGCAACGCCGCATCAACTCGCGAGCATCGGCTTCGTCGTCGACGACCAGGACCTTCACCCCGGGCAGCTTCATGGGTTGATAGTCGGTAGTGTTGGTCGACAACGGTAACTTGATCTGCGCGATATAAGGGTCGGATGCGCGTTCGGCATTCACCGGCAGTCGAATCGCGAATGTCGAACCCATCCCTTGGCCTGGACTCTCGGCGCGGACCGTGCCGCCGTGTAACTCCACAAGATGTTTAACGATCGACAACCCCAGCCCCAGGCCGCCATGTTTGCGGGTTGTTGAACCGTCAGCCTGACTGAAGCGCTCGAACAAGTGCGGCAAAAAGTCCGGGCTGATTCCTTCACCGCTATCTGTGACGCGCACCTCCCAGGTGCCATCAATTCGCTCGGCAATGACCTGAATGCTGCCACCTTGGGGAGTGAACTTGATGGCATTGTTGAGCAAGTTCCACAGGACCTGTTGTAGCCGGCTGGGATCGCCATTCACCGTCCCTCGGCTCGATTCAATCCTCTTTTCTAATCGAATCCCCTTCGCATCGGCCGCCGGCCGTAAGCCTTCGGCCGTGGCGGAAATGATTTCCGGCAGTTCGACCGTTTGAATTTCGAGTCGAATCTTGCCTGAGATAATGCGACTGACATCCAGCAAATCTTCGATCAGTTTGGTCTGCAGCCGAACATTGCGATCGATAACATTCATCCCCTCGGCGATGGTTTCCGGATCGTGCTTGCCCATCTTCAGAAGCTGCGTCCAGCCGAAAATCACATTCAGCGGTGTTCGCAGTTCGTGGCTTAACGTCGCAAGGAACTCGTCCTTCATCAGACTGACGCGTTCTGCTTCCTGGCGTGCGGCCCGTTCGCTGTCCAACAGCAATTGGCGTTCTTCGCCGCGCTGCCGTTCCTCAGTGATATCAGTGTTGGTTCCGAACCACAGGATGATGCTGTTCTGACTGTCGCGGAAGGGCATGGCCCGCGACAAGTGCCAGCGAAATTGGCCATCGTGGCGGCGGAGTGGAAAGGTATCTTCCCACGGTTCCCCGCTACGAAACGCCTCCTGCAGTTTTTGTTTGATCCGCGGTAATTCGCCCGGGTCATGGACCGACTCGGCATCCAGGGTCGCCATTTCTTCGAGAGTCTTACCGGTATATTCGTACCAGCGCTGGTTGTACCACGTGGCCTTGCCGTCAGGCGTGGCGATCCAGGCCAGTTGCGGAATTAAATTGGCCAGGGCCTGAAATCGAGCCTGCGTTTCCTGCAACACCGCTTCCGCCAGTTTGCGAGCCGTAATGTCCTGCGTGGTTCCGTCAAAGCAAACCGGTTCATTGTCCATGTCGTAGTAAGTACAACCCGTGGCGCGAATCCAGCGAATCTGACCTTCAGGTGAAACGACACGGTACTCGATGTCATAGGCCTGGTCTTGAAACACGCAATCATGGACGGCCTGTCGCGTCCGCTCCCGATCTTGGGGGTGCAAACGTGAGTAGAACAGATCGAAATCGATCTTCGCATCGGGTGGTAGGAAGAAATGGGATTTACATCGCGGATTCCAGATAATCTCGCCCAACGGCATTTCACAGTGAAATGTGCCAAGCTCGGATGCATCCAGTGCGATCTCAAGCTGTTCTTGAAGCTCGCGTGCTTTTGCCTCAGCGCGGCTGATGGCGGCGATCTGATCGCGAATCTGATATTGGCGTTCCCGGCCTCGCACGGCAGCATGCACGGCGCTGACCAGGGAACGCATGGGGGCTGGCCGGTCGACGAGCGTCACATTGCGCAACGAATCGATCACGTTAATCGCGGTCGCCGAATGGGTTCCCCCCGGAACCATCATGACCACAGGAATCTCTGACCACGCTGGCTGCCGCTCGAGGTGGCTGAGAAACTCTGAGGTTCCTTCTCCCGTCAAGGCATCTCCCGTCAGCAAGACCGCGCCGCATCCGACGTCAAGTTGCTCGCTGAGTTGCGATAGGTCTTCGCAAACCAGGCAACTGATGCCGGCAATGGCGAGGAGTTTACACGTGACTTCTCCATCCTTACGGGTCGGGGGCAGAAAGAGCACGCGTTTCTCCGCCTCACTGGTCACGATGATTTATCCTCAGTTTGTGGTGGACGCAGCATTGCGATTTGCAACGTGAAACATGATCATCAAACAGTCTCAATCAACATTCATTGCGGTTGCTTGGGTCAATCTGAACTGGCACTCCTGTTAGGATTCCTCGAAACTCTTGCAGCGGTTCACTCAGATGAATTCCGCGCTCATCAAATCGCAATTCGCGAATGCTGGCTTCATGCGCACCGCTGCGTTTCTTGACCACGGAAATCGCCTTCTTGACCTTGCCTGCATATTCGAAGTAGCGAAGCAGGACGACTGAGTCCGCCAGGTAACTTGTGTCGACCGGACTACTCATGTTCGTTCCCAGCATCCCATGCTGAGCGACGACCATCAATGTCGTAACACCGTGTCGCCCCAGATAGGTCAGCAACTCATGCAACTGAGCCGTTAGATACTGTTCATCCGGCATGGCATTCATATAGCCATTCAAACTATCAATCACGATGACTCGGGCATGGAAGCGTTCTACGGCATCCTGGACTCGATGTGCGAATTCACCTGGGGATAATTCTGCCGGATCGATTTGTTGAATTCTGACCTGCCCTGCGGCGGAGCCTTCTTTGATCGTAATGCCCAAACCCCGCGTCCGCGCTTCCAGCGTGGCTTTGCTCTCGTCAAAAGCAAAAATTACAGAGTGGTCGCCTCGATCCGCGGCGGAAACGGCATATTGCACGGCAATTGTAGATTTGCCCGAACCGGCCGGTCCCATCAACAGTGTGCTGGTGCCGCGATCCAAACCCCCACCCAGCAGCACATCCAGCGCAGTGACTCCACTTTTGATGTGCCCTCGGTCGAAAGGTTCGGAATGTTCGGAGGCGACCAGGCGGGGAAAGACTTCGATCCCGCCGCAGGTAATCGTGAAATCGTGATATCCCCCTCGGAAGTCGGTGCCGCGCGATTTCATGACGCGCAAACGCCGACGTGCCGCTCCATACACCGGTGCCATTTGCTCCAGGCTGATGACCCCGTGCGCGATACTCTGCAAATGCAGATCTGATCCTTCCGACGTCCGATCATCCAGCAAGATGACCGTGCAATGGCGGCCAATAAAGAATTGCTTTAAGGCCAGGATCTGGCGCCGATAACGCAGCGAGCTTTGCGCCAGCAATCTCATCTCGGAGAGAGAATCAAACACCACTCTACTCGGATTGAGCTTCGCGACGACGTCCAGTACTTTCTTAGTCGTCTCATTGAGCTCAACTTCCGACGGATAGTACATCGTGATCTGGCCCTCGCCGTCGAGGTCCTCCTGGTTCGAAGTCAACTCCATGATTTCGATACCGTCCAACGACCAGCCGTGAGATCTGGCTCCGGCGAGCAGTTCATCTTTGGTTTCCGAGAGTGTGATATACAGGCACCTTTCTCCAGCCCGCACTCCTTCCAGCAGATACTGGAGTGACAATGTCGTTTTGCCGGCACCGGGATCGCCATCGACCAGGTAGAGGCGGTGGGAAATGACTCCCCCGTGCCAGATGTTGTCCAGTCCCGGTACTCCAGAGGCCGACCGGTTGCGGTGAGAGAGAGTTGAAGACTCGCTTGTCATGATTTCGTTCCTTTGGCCCATCTGCCCTTAGGTAAGATCTCGTTCGGCCCATGCCCGACCTACTTGTTTCCACCCACGATGAGAAATCTTGAACCGCGAGAATTGCGCACCAGCATCAGGACCCCCGCGTCACCTGCCCAGTTCGCTTTGACAGTCCCCAAGTCTGCCGGCGAGGCGACGGTGCTGGCACCGATTTTTTCAATGATCATCGCCGGACGCACCCCTGCCTCCGCCGCTGGACTGCCGGGCTGCACAGATTCGATCAGCACGCCGCGCGTATTTGGTTGTTTGACCCATGCCGGAGTGGTTTCCGGCGTCAACGGTTTCACAACCGCCCCCAGGTCGTTGAACCCGGTGAGCGGTCGACTTGGCGTGGTATCGAGAGATCGTCGACCCGGTGGCGGACTCGGTAAGAGTGCCGCAGGCACCGCGGTCGGAACGACGTTCAATGTCATGCTCTTTCCGTTCCGAATGATCTCGACAGGCACCTTCACGCCAATCGGCAAGTCGTCCGCCAAACTTTGGAGCCTGTGACCCTCCGTCACGACAATTCCGTTGACCGTTTGTACGACGTCGCCAGTTTGAATTTTGGCATCGGCCGCCGGTGAGTTCGGTAAAACCTGATTGACGAGAGCACCCTTATTGGTGGGTAGTCCGAGTTGTTGTGCCACGCGGGAATCGACCGGTTGTGTCGACACCCCCAGGAAGGCCCGATTTACCGCACCTTGGTCCATCAACTGACGGCTGATTCGATTCAGCAGATTACTGGGCACCACGACACCGCCGTGTGACACGTCAGAATCTGCACCAAGAGCAGTATGTACTCCAACCACTTCGCCATTCAGATTGAGCAACGGTGCTCCGGGACTCACGGTGTCGAACGGAATGTCGGTCTGCAGCAGATCCTCTCGACTTGCGAGTCCCGGGCCGGGCCCACGACTGCTGATGACGCCTGCCGACACTTGCTCATTGGTCAGCAGGTACGGGGTCGTTCGATTGCCCACGGCCAGGACCCAGTCTCCGATTTCCGTCGTGTCACTATTTGCCAGTGGTAGCGCGGGAATATTGAGGGCTGGTGAAAATTGCAGGACGGCCAGATCCGTCAACGGATCCGTCGCCACGCTGGATGCGAGGTAGGTGGTCCCATCCGACAATCGAATCCGAACGCGATCGGCCCCTGCCACCAGGCGGCTACTGGTAATGATTCCATCACCTGGCGCGATCACGAATCCCGATCCCCGATTGTGAACTGGTCCCAACCCGCGACACGATGCCGCAGCTCGTCCAAATGTTTCGATCGAAACGATACTCGGAAAAGCCTGTCGAGCGACATTGCGAAAGGCCAGCGGACCGCCAGCGATTCCATCCCTGGGGCCCAGTAGTTCATTCGGGTTTCGCAGTTGACCATTTTTGTCTCGCAACTGCCGCTGTGCGAAAATCGATCCGTCGATCAAAAGTGCGCAAGCGAGCAATACCAGAACGCTCCAGAATCCCATCGTTCGCAGTGTAGGTCGTTGAGTGATCTGCATCATTTGGCTCTCCTATATCGCATCAGTGCTGGGGGGATAGTGCGGTGACTTCTGAGCCCGTTCTTAAGGCCCGTGGCATCATGACATTTTGAGTCATGAGGCCCTGTGCGATTCACTCGTCATCCAACCAAATGCACCCTTCTGCGAAATCCATGCCGCGCCGTTTCGCCAGGCCGTCAGGACATTCATGAACTGGCGGGGTGCATGCCGTAAACCGACTCTGGTCACGACCGCGTCAATGGTGGACAAACTTGCGAAAAGGTCGCGTTTCATCGAAGTGCGGCTCGAGTGGGCAGTAGGTTCCCGAAGCTCGTCGTCAGGTGTCACTTTGATCCTGCGGCGCCTTCATTTTTGGCTCTCGCTGTTACTCCACGACATCAAACGATGAATCCCGATCTCGCACGGCGAGCGTTTGGCGACCTGCCCCGCTCGCCATAAGTCTCGATCCTGCCTCCTGAAACCCGCATGCATGCTGGACGATCAAGATGCGGGCGCAACCGCCATGATCCGCACGCAGCAAGTCAGATCAACGGCGGCAATAAGGACGAAAAGGAGACTTAATCCCTTATCAACACGCGACTTTGCAGATTTCTTAGGACTCGGCACGGTGCTTGCTTTACTGTCTGACAGTAACGAATTCGCACTCGCTCTACAGACAAGATGTGTCAAACATCATTGCGATTGCGGTCAACCGGAAATTCATTAAAGGAGAGGGATCATGGCTAACCAGGCAACATTGACGGGAAGCTGGAATGAGCTTAAGGGACGCGTTCGCCAGAAGTGGGGTCAGTTGACCGATGACACTTTGGAACAGTGCAAAGGCAACATGGAAGCTCTCGTTGGCACGATTCAACGGACGACCGGCGAAGCCAAAGATAAGATCCAGGAATACCTGAACGCTGGGGCGGAGCAAGGTGCGAATCTCTACAACCAAGCCAGCGACGCCGTCAAGGCGGGGACCGAGCAGGTTGTCCAGGGTGCGAAGCAGGTCGGCGATACGGTCAAAGCGGGTGTCGACCAAACGAACCAGTTGATACAGGCGCGACCGCTCGAATCGCTAATGTTCACATTCGCTGCGGGCATTGTGGCGGGGCTGACTCTGGGTCTCGTACTCCGTTCGAGGTAGGGCAAGCCTGGCCCATGGCAACTGTTGCGGTGGGTAATTCTCTTCGTGAACACGAGTCGGAGATGGAACAATGAGTGGTGATTTGAGCGATGATGGCATCCTCGAAGAGATGGACCGTGTCCGGGGTGACCTGGGCGGGGGCATCGACAAGTTGGGCGAGCAAATGCGCGACATGTTCGACTGGCAGTCGTATGTGCGTGCAGCTCCGCTGACGTCGGTCGCCATTGCAGCGGCTGCGGGCTACCTTCTCGCACCGAGACTCCGATCGTCGCCATACACGCTGACGGGCGAAGCGTCCGCAGCATCCGGCCCCGGCATTTTCGGGATGATTAGAAACGTCCTCGTGGCAACAGCGACGCAGGCCGCGTCTCTGTATATCGGAGACCTGCTGACTCGGGAACTGGCCGCTTATATGCCGCCGGCTCCCGTTCCTGCACCCAGTGGAACTGGTGCATTCGAATCGACCAATGACTTGGGAGACTAACATGATCAATCGCATAACCGATGACGTGACTGGCGCGGCGGTCTCGGCCGCTCAACAACTGGAAGAGGGAGCCGCTGATATGACGGCAAACCTGCAACGGGAGGCAAAGAAATGGCTGTCGCAACTCGAGCAACAGATCGTAGCGAACCCGGCTTTGGCACTGGGAGTGGCGGTGGCGGCGGGTCTGACCCTGGGGCTGCTGTTGAAGCGGAGATGACCCCGGACTTCGCCGACTCGATTGATGGCGGAGCCGAGTCAACCGCGCTGACGACGTGTTCCGCAGCAGAGATTCTGGCGGCCCGTGATGCCGAGTTGATTTCTGAAATTCCGGTTCAAGCGGTCGCAGCGCAATTGGGTGATGTCGCGGTGGACGTCGTGAAGCTGCTGGAATTGCAGGTCAAGCTGTTTGAAAGCGAACTCCGCCAAAGCACCCAGCAACTGGTGCAGCCAACGGTCCAATTTGCGGGTGCCTATGTCCTCGGCACGGCCTCATTAATCGTGCTGTTATTTGCGATCAGTGCTGGCCTGGAACAAATGCTGGGGGTGGCTCCGTGGGTCGCCCTGTTGATTGTGGCAGGTGCGGGCGCAGCCATTACCTACATTGCAATTCAAACGGGAATCTCGCAGCTCAAGACACCCCGAATTTCGTTTGCGAAGTCCAAAGAAGAACTCATGCGGAACGCCGCGGTTGTCGCCAGCATGACGAAAACTTCCCGACCTTAAATTTCCGTTGTGGCGTATGGCCGCAAGGGAAACCTAACATTTAATACCCAGAAAGCAGAGGTGCTCCATGGCAACTCGAGTCGAAACTGAAAACAGCAAGTCCGCCCGGACAGCAGATGAACCCGAAATGGCGGAGCTGAAAGACATTGCCGACGCTGCGATGTGCGGATTCCGTCAATACGCTAAGGCCCGACCAGAAGTGGTCGCACTGTGGTGCGTAGGCATCGGCTTCGTCCTCGGATGGAAGCTGCGCCCCTGGTAACCGCCCAAATAACCGCCCAAACAACGGTTGGCAGACGACGAGACACTGAGCCTGCGATCCGGGATCAAAACCATCTTCAACATGGTTTGATTCCCGCTTCGTGGGCTCAGCTTCGTTAATGTTGGGTATCAGTTCCATCATGCTCGACTGGCGACCTTCTGACATCCGTGTTCCGATGTCATCCGAAATTGTTATGATTGGTGCGATTCGAGAAACTGCACCATACCGACAACGCCTGCTTGATTCAGTAATCTGAGTTCACGGCAGCCAGCTCCCGCATTCGGATGACTTACATCGAGCCTAAAGAGCGATTCATGCCCCAGTACACCAGCCTATCGCGGATACTCAATCTCCTCGGACGCAACTGCCTGCTCCCGTTGTATCGACGGAAGCTGGTGCGATTCGAACAGGCGGTGCAACAGGCCAGGCTGCAGCAACAAGAGATTCGTACCCGCATCCTGCGGTTCGGAGCGGAGACGGCCCTGGGGAAGGATTTCGGGCTGGTGAAAATCCAGAATACGGCTGACTTTCGCCGTCAATTGCCGATCGCTGGATTCGATCACTTCGCGCCGTATATCCAGCGCGTGGCTGCGGGTGAGACGACCGCGCTCTTTCCTCAAGGTGAGCCGCTGCTGACCTTCGTCCAGACGAGCGCCACCACGGGCAACCCGAAGATTCTGCCCGTCAACAAGACATGGTTTCGGCACTATTCGAATGATTGGGATATCTGGGGCGTCAAAGCGTATTGCGATCATGGCGACATGATGGGGATGCCCATTTTTCAAATGTCGGGAGTGTGGAAGCTGGGGACGACACCTGGCGGCTTTAACATCGCTACGATCAGCGCCATGATCGAGCGTTACCAGTCGCCGGCGATCAAAGTGACATACGCCGTTCCTGCGGAGATCAAACGCATTGCCGACGTCGAAGCCCGCGGCTACTGCATGTTGCGGAGTACGGCGACTCAAAGCCTGGGACTAATCAGTACGATCACGCCCTCATCCATTTTGCAAATCGGCGAATGGACCGCGAAGTTCGGCCCGCAACTGGTGCGCGACCTGGCACAAGGAACGCTCGACGCGACGCTCGATTTGCCGCCGGACGTTCGGAGGCAACTCGCGGCACGCGTGCGACGGCCGCAGCGGGAACTGGCACGTCGGCTGGAGCAGGCGATCTCGGAGCATGGCGTGTTACGTCCCAAGGACATCTGGCGACCCGTCATGATCTCCTGCTGGCTGGGCGGCACAGTAGGTTATTCCGCCAAGCGGATCCCCGAACAATTCGGCGATGTACCTTTGCGCGACCAGGGGTTGCTCTCCTCAGAGGGTCGGCACACGATTCCGATGGGTGATGGAATTCCCTACGGGCCATTGGCGATCAGCAGCAACTATTACGAATTCATCCCAGCGGATGAAGCCGTCTCGGACAAAGCCACTGTGCTCGAGGCCCATGAACTTGAGCAGGACAAACTGTATCGCATCATCATGACGACTTACGGCGGCCTGTACCGCTATGACATTGGCGACATCGTCAAATGTGTCGGCTACATGGGTGAGGCACCCCTGATCGAATTCATGCAGAAGGACGGCAGCTATTGTGATATTGAAGGAGAGAAACTTTCAGCGTTCACGGTCTGCCAGGCCGTCGAGCGGGCCCAGGCCAAGTCCGGCCTGGCCATCTCCTGTTTCACGGTCACACCGCAAATGCGACCGGGAGAACGACCACGCTACGCCATCATCATCGAGACCCAGGAATCGGGCAACCAGACTCAAGCGGCGCAGTTTTTGAAGGTGTATGACGAGGACCTGCGCCACGTTTATATGTACGGTGTCAACCGCCGAAACAACATCCTGGACGCCGCCTGCCTGGTCCGCATTCCCACCGGAGCCTGGCGGAGATTCATCGCAGAAAAAACCGGCACTCACGGCAGCGGCGACAGTCAATACAAGCACAAGCCACTCGTCGCCGACCCCGAATTCATCAATCAATTCCAGATCGTCAATACGTGGGAACTCACCGACGACGGAAGGATCAGTGAGCGTTAGCTCTCCTTCGCGGCCTCAATCCCATGTTGCCGGCAGAAGAAGTCGTCCAATTCTCTCGCGAAATCGGAGAGCTCACCGGCGGGCGCAGGCGGGCCGTGTTTTTCGGATAGAGTCGCCAGTCGCTCCAAGTGCGCCTTCCAGCGATCGGTCATTGTTCCAGGCACCTCGACATTGTAAGACTTTGTCGACTTGTCGGCTTGCAAACGTGGCTTTGCCCCTTCTCCGTTCGTGGTGGTGAGCGAAAAGCCGTCGGCAAAACGCGTGTAAAAATCCTGGTTTGGCGATCCCTGACACGCATCGATAATTGCACCGTATTCTGTCATTGAGCCAACTTCTTGAAGCAACTGGTCTGATGAAGTTGGAGAACATCGGTGAATCGAATGAAGAAAAAGTACATGGCGTGGGCGAGAGTAAGCGGTCGGGAACAGGAGCGTGAGGGCTTTTCTCTGGACGTGCAGATTGATGGCTTCAAGGAGTTTGGCCGACGAGAGAAAGCCGACATCGACCCGATTTTTCGCATCGCTGAAACCGCTACCAGGGCTGACGAACGAAAAGAATTCAAGAAGATGATCCGATTTGCCAAACAGCACGCTCACGAATACGACGGCATCCTCTTCTACAAGATTGACCGTGCCGCCCGAAATCTAAAAGACTTCGTGGATCTGGAAGAACTCGAATCGGAATGGGGTCTCCCGTTCATCGCCATCACCCAGCCTGTCCAAAACACGCCAACGGGTAGGATGATGCGGCGAACGCTCGCAAACATGGCATCGTTCCAAACCGAGCAGCAGTCTCTGGATGTCCGGGAAGGGATCGCTCGGCGTGTGACGGAAGGCTGGTTTCCGTCGAATCCCCCGTTCGGATACTGCACCGTCAGGCGGGACAAACGCAGTTATGTCGTGACGAATCTCAAAAACTCACCGAAGGTCAATCGCATCTTCGAACTTCGAGCAATTGAGCGACTGACTCTCGACGAGATCGTGGAGCGACTCTTCGAGGATGGCCTGTTCTATTCGGACTCAAAGCCGAGGTTTTCGAAAACGAAGGTGAGCGACATCCTGCACGACAAATCGTATCTTGGCTTCATCTGGTTTCGTGAGCAGTGGTTTCCCGGAAAACATGAGCCAATCGTGGATCAGACGACCTGGGATCTGGTACGCATCTCGTTTGACGAGCAATGTCACCGGACGCACGAACTGGTCTATGCGAGCCAACTGATTCGCTGTGGGCATTGTGGGCATGTCATCACCGGGGAGGAAAAGCTCAAGCCGACGAAGAGCGGCATCAAGCCTTACGTTTACTATCGTTGCTCCCGCTATCGCACGCCTGGTCATCCAAGGGTACGGCTCACTGAAGGTGAACTCGATGCTCAGCTTCAGGAAATGCTTGGACCGCTGCAACGATCATCCGATGGTGTTCTCGGTTGGGTTCGACTCGTTGCCCGATCCATTCTGGAGACACGTTGTGTTGACGATGGTATTCAAGTATCGGAGACGAAACGGCTGTTGTCGATGATCGCATCGCAACGAGAAGAGCTTCTGAATCTGCGACTTTCAGGCGGTATCTCGGAAGACACGTATGCCCGCAAGCGTCACGAATTCGATGAGCGGGAAACGATTCTCAACCGGCAACATGCGATTCAAGGGCAGCGTCAGGATCGTATTGACCAGATGTCGGAGGCGTCTGGGCGGGTCTTCCAAGTCCTGTCCACAGAGTGGCTCACGATGGAAAGACGGGCACGTCAGCATGTCTTGGCATCATTGTTTGGGGGTTTCACGCTCCATGACAGGACGCTCGTCCCACGCAACGGGACACCGTTAGAACTATTTCGGGCCGGATAGTCGTTTGCCGTTGTCTTCCTGAAATTCTCGGCGAAAATAACCATTGCAGCTTTTCTGCGTGGTCCTGTTTTTGCCGAGGATGGGTGTGTCGAAGTCAAAGAAGCGATTTGTTGCATTGGCCCGTGTCAGCAGCCGGGAACAAGAACGAGAGGGGTTCTCCCTGGACGTGCAGGTGGATGCTCTGCGTCTATACGCCGAACGCAACGATGGCGAAATTATCCGATTCTTTCGAATTGCTGAAACTGCCTCTAAGCATGATGAACGGACGACCTTCAAAGAACTTCTTGCCTACGCCAAGGCGAACTCGCATCGACTCGATGGCCTCTTGTTCTACAAGGTGGATCGTGCCGCTCGGAACCTGTTTGATTATGTCGAACTGGAGCGGCTGGAATCAGAGAGCGGCATCCAGTTCATTTCTGTCTCTCAGCCCACGGAGAACACCCCGGCTGGCCGGATGCAGCGGCGGGTCTTGGCGAGCATGGCGAGCTTTTACACCGAACAACAATCGCTGGATGTACGGGAAGGACTGGCTCGCCGTGTCCAGTGTGGACTATTCGCCGCTAAACCGCCTTATGGCTACCGCAATATTCGCATAAATGGTCGAAGCATCGTCGAGATTCACCCGGAGCGTGCTGCCGTTGTTCGCCGAGCGTTTGAACTTTACACCCACGACAATCACACACTCGACACCCTCGGCGAAGCTCTGTTGGCCGAAGATGCCTTGTACTGCTCCTCACATCCGAAGTTTACGAGAAGCAAGCTGCACACATTACTGACTGACCGATCCTACATCGGCGAGATCAGGCACAAAGGACAATGGCTTCCGGGCACGCACGAGCCAATTGTGGATCGGGCGACATGGGATCGAGTCCAGAAGCTTCTCGGTCAGGGACTCTACAGGTCGCATCAGATGACCTACGCCAGCGAACTCATCGAATGTGGTCACTGCGGCTGTCCCATCACCGGCGAATCGAAGACGAAGAAGACCAAGAGCGGCGACCGGGAGTACGTCTACTACCGCTGCACGAAGTACCACAAGGGCGACCATCCACGTACCCGGCTGACAGAAGGCGAACTCGACGCACAGATGCTTGCCTTGTTCGACAAGCTGAGGGTCGAAGATGCCGAGTTCAGAGACACGTTCCGTGAGCAGTTGCGGAAGGCCACCAACTGGGACGAGCGATCAACTGCGGCGAAGGCCAAGCAGCTTCAGGACGAACTGGTTCAGCTTCGAGATCATCAGAACCGCCTACTCAACCTGCGGCTTTTCGAAGAGATCGAGGCCGACACCTACGCCACGAAGGCACAGGAACTTCGAGACCGGGAATCCGAGTTGAAGATCCAAATCGACTCGGCAGACCGCAATCGGCACGAAATCATCGACACCGCCATCAAAGCGTTTGAACTTTCTCAAAACCTACGTGCGAAGTGGTTTGCAGCGGATTGGGCTGCAAAACGCCGAATCCTCGAAATCGTGTGTTTGAACTGGAAGCTCGACGGCGTAAGTCTGGTCCCAGTATGGAGAAAGCCCTTCGACCTATTGGCGGAAGGGCTTCTCACGAAAGATAGTCGGGATGACAGGATTTGAACCTGCGACTTCTGCGTCCCAAACGCAGCGCTCTAGCCAAGCTGAGCTACATCCCGCTCTTGGTATGATGGCCGCCGGACAGTCTAGGTTCGCGCGCTAGGGGAGTCAACTGCATGCCACAGCGCCGCTGCCCAGATCGTCGCGATTCCGATCAGAATTCCGCACAACATTCCACAAATGGCTGCTCGACGAGGTGAACAGAGCCACGCATAATAGGAGACAATTCGGTCGGCTCCGAATTCGTATATCCGAAGGGGAATCGGTGTTTCGAAGTTTTTAGGACCCCACCAAAAAAGGATCACAATGTAGCAAATAGCCAAGGCAATTGGGACTGCCGCAACCCAGAACAACGGAATCTTCCAAGTCAGCGCCACCAGTAGCCAGACCACGAACAGGACCTCCGGCGGCATGAAGCAACTCGCCAGGCCAATTGTCATGATGACAATTGGCAGTCCGAGGGCGACCGCGAGAAATCGACCAGCCATCGTCTGAGTCCACGAAGCGGAAGTCATCCGCACCAGGAGCAAGGTTCCTGCCAATGAGAGGGATGCTCCGCACAGAAACTTCGTCCTGGATTTGAATTTGATGACCGGCATTTTGCGGTTGCCTGTAACTTATCCCGCTCCGAGCTCCCCTGACTGGCGACCTACGACGCCTTTCGCAGGTGTGACACAATCTTGTCGAATTCGTCGTTCGAGTTGAAGTGAATGATCATCTTGCCGGCGTTCTTGGTGGTCAATTTGATCTCCACTTTCGTCCCGACCAGTTCGCGGACCATATCTTGCAGTTGCTGCAGATGATGGTTGGCGCTCACTTCCGGCTTCCCTGTGGGCTTGTCGGAAGGCTTCTTGAAGGGGACGCTTTGCTTCTCTTCGATCTGCGCCCTGACCGCAGCTTCGGTCGTGCGGACGGACATGTTCTCGGATTGGATCCGTTGACACATGGCGATCTGGTCCGCTTCCTGTTCCAGTGGCAGCAGCGACCGGCCGTGACCCGCGCTGATCTTGCCGGATCGCAGCGCCTCTTTCACGAACGTCGGCAGCTCCAACAGCCGCAGTGAGTTTGCGATTGTCGAGCGGTCCTTCCCCATCTTCTGGGCCAGTTCTTCGATCGAGCAACCAAACTGCTCGACGTACGTCTGGAACGCCTGGGCCTTCTCGAGCTCGTTGAGGTCCTCGCGCTGCAGGTTCTCGATGATGGCGACTTCGGAAACTAGCTTGTCCTCAAGCTTCATGATACGGCAAGGAACTGTCTTCAAGCCCGCATCGCGTGAGGCCAGCCAACGTCGTTCACCGGCGATGATCTGGTAGCCCTTGGGAGTCTCACGCACCAGCAACGGCTGCAGCACTCCGTGCAGCGCGACGCTTTCAGTCAGTTCGTTGAGCGCCTGCAGGTCAAAATCCTTCCGGGGTTGGAAGGGGTTGCGGTGCAACGCGTTGATGTCGAGATAGAGCAGTTCGGCCTGGCTGGGAACGGGGGCCGACTCCTGCCCGGGTTGATCACCCACCTGGCCGAGGAGCGAATTCAATCCGCGTCCCAGTCGGCGACGATTCGCAAACAGACCTTCGTTGGCGACTGGAGCTTCGGGGGTCGGGTTCTCGGAGACTGGGGGCGTGTTTTGTTCGTCCATGATTCTGCCACCTGTTGGAAGGTTTTTAAGGGGAGATCGCTGAGCGCGATGAGGGAGCTGAAGGGAGCGGGATTGTATCAATCTCGCTTTCGGCAGCAAGACCGATTCTGGGATAGATCTGGATCGACATGGTCCGGTGCGAGGTGTTTCACGTGGAACGAGGTGGCGTGGTTGGCGGACTTGCCAGCGAGGGCATTCCATATTGAGCGTAACAATCGCCATTGGCTCCCGGTTGGACGAGCGAGGTTGCCCTTGGATTGTTTAACCCGGAGCCTGCGGCGATCGCGACCAGTTCGTTTCACGTGAAACGCATTTATCAAATCGTGAGACACGTCGCAGGCCGCGCTGAGCCGCAGTCGCCGTTGGCTCCCGGTTAAACGAGTGGAGCTTCCCTTGGATTATTTTCCCCGGAGACAACGGCGGTCGGTTCGTTTCACGTGAAACGGGATGCTACGGAGCCAGCACCTCGTAGAGCTCGACCTTGGCCGACTCCATCGGATTATGGCCGAGGAGTCTCGGGTTGCAGTCTGGTTGATCGAGTGCCACCAGGGGACCCAACTGCCAGGGCCAACTGCCCACATGCCGGAACTGGCCGCGCACTGCGGCGAACTGTTCGCGGAATCGCGGGTCGCTGAGTGCGTGAATGCCAACCGCCAGATAGATTCTCGTCTGAGAGTTTGAATATTGACGCTGGGCGAACTGCAAGCTGCCGATGGGGGCCACATTCTGAACTCCGGCATTGCGGAGCTGGAACAGTAGACTGGGTTCCGCGTAAACGTAAACGATGTCAGTCGTGGGGTCGGTGTCCCCTTCCGAGACTATTGAGCTCGTGCGCTTCAATTGTTGGTAGTTGATCCTCATCGCTATCTCGCGGGCGGCGCTGGGCAGCGACGACTGATCGGGGAAGGATCGAAAGAATGATTCTTGAAAGGATCGATCTGCGGGGTTGATGAACCCTCCCAAGCCAAAGGCGATGGCCACCACGATCAGCGATTGACTAAGGAACGGAACATTGATGAGCGGAGAAAACGGCGGAGTCAGGCGTCCTTTCCAGAAGACGCTCCACACCTGTTGAACAGCCAGTCCGACACCCAGGCTCGTGGCGAAAACTTCTGGAAGAGTGAGTCGCAGGTAAGGAGTGTAGAGCGGCGTCGCCAGCAGCAGGCCGCCGAACCAGACGAGCAGGATCCAATAACCGAGGTCCGATCGGTCGCCGCGATGAAGCTCGTAAGTTCCTTTTCGAGAGCACCAGAACCAAATGACAATCCCTTGGCACGAGCAGGCCAACGTCCCAAGCACGGGAGCCGACAACGCGAGTAGCGTGACTACGACAAGGCCAGACCAGGGAACGGAATTCAGAATGGGATGCGCGAAGTTCAGGCGCCGTCGTTCTTCCTCAGTCATTTCATTCGGCAGCTTGGTGCGAGGGCGGGTTCCGATCCCCAGACACAGGCAGAAGAGCATGAACCCACAGGCCGCACCAATCAACAGACCTTCGTTGATTAAGCCTCGTACCGAGGCGAGTTGCTCGAGCTGGCGTACGGCACTCGACCACCAGCCAACTAGTCCGACGATGTATTGCCGATGATTGGCTGCGACGCTTGCATACCCTCCCTTCGACTGCAGGCTCCACAGCCAGGGCGACCAGGTTGCGAACCCGATTGCTCCGGCGATAACGCAGGTGGTCAGTGCGGTTTTGGTCTGTTTCCAGATCCCGCGGCACAGCATCCCGCGTAGCACGACCGCGCCGGCGACGATAGCCAGCGGCATCCAGCCGTTGTACTTCGTGGACCAGGCCAGGCCAATCAACAACCCCGCCACCAGTCGATCGATCGGGCGGCCGCTGCCGCAGGCACGATGCAACGCCCAGAGCGCCGCCAGCCACCACATCCCCAATAATGAGTCGGTCAGTGCCGAGCGGCTCAGCAAGACTAGGACTTCGTTCGTCGCCCCTAGGGCTGCGGCGACCAAGCCCGCGACCGGGCCGAACCAACTGCGTCCCAGCCACCACAGCAGAAGGACGGAGACAGTTCCTGCCACTTGGCTCGGCCACATCGCAGCGGCATTCGAAGGGCCGCTGAAGACGAAGCACCACTCAATCAGCGCCGGCAGCAATGGCGGAGCGTACAAGTGCTGAGCTGGGTAGGCATGATCGGGGCGATCCCCAAACCAGATGTTCGAGGCATAGACGCCCTCATCGAAATGTTCGACAGCCAGGCGTTCCGGAAACGAAAACCGCAAGCCAATGGCAATCATCAGCACGCAGCCCATCACGATCCATTCCCACCTCGCGACCGGGGAGATCAGAGACGGTGAATTGGTTGTCGGGGAAGTCATGTGCTACGAGCCAGGCCGGAAATCGAAGGACGTCAAGTTGCAATGTCTGAAATTGCAGCGATTGCGCCTCATGCAGCATATCAGGTGCGAACGAAGTTCGCAGTCGCGAAGGTTGATGCCATGTTCGACCAAACCAATTGATCCCGAGTATTCACAACCGGGCAGTCTCGATTCTTCGAGCCGAAGGTTCTAAAATTAAAAGTGAGTCATTCAACCCCTGCTGGCTGTGTCTGTGGATGAATTGCCTCGCACAGCCCGATGACCGAATTTCGTTTCAAATTGCATGAGGAATGTCGCGACGACCATGAGTAATCCAGACAAGCAGTACGACGAAGCCGTGAAGTTGAAGGAAAAAGGGGACCTGGAAAGTGCGGTTTCCATTCTGAAAGACATTGTCGGATCGACCCCGACGCATACCCTGTCCCACTCGGCGTTATCCGTCTATTTGCAGAAACTCGGCCGGGGTGACGAAGCCATCCAGCACGCGATCAAGGTGACCGAACTGGAGCCCAAGGACCCATTTTCGTTCACGCAGTTGAGCGTTATTTATGTCCGCTGCGGGAAGATCCAGGAAGCGGAAGACGCGAAGGCGAAGGCACACGAATTGACCGGCGGGCATCATCATTGATATGGGCGGTCACGGCTTCTTGGGGGCAACTGGTTTGGCCGCCCCGGCCTCGCGTGGTGCCACCAGGCCCGAAATCCAAATGCTCACAACCATCAGGATCAACAGGAATTTGGCGGTCGCGCTCCAGAACGCCAGCGGATACAGCACCGAGCGCCCGTCACTCTGCAGGAAGATCAGCAGGACGATGTTCTCGGCTCCGTCCAGGAGTCCAGCCAGAATCGCTCCCCAGGACAGCCACGCAAACCGGTTGCCTCGGCCGAGATTGCTCTTCATCCAGCGGGCTGCCGACCAGCGGCAACCGTAGAGCATCCATAGCGAATAGCTCGACAG
The DNA here is from genome assembly GCA_945861445.1 of Planctomicrobium piriforme. Lineage (GTDB taxonomy): Bacteria > Planctomycetota > Planctomycetia > Planctomycetales > Planctomycetaceae > JAKFVC01. Next base: position 41,207 of record CAMAVF010000004.1, read on the forward strand.
AAACAGGTAGTCCAACCCGAGCCCAAAGGCGGCCGCCAACCGCTCCTTGGGGTGCCAGTCGTAGACGATTTGCTTGGCGGCCTGGGTGCTCCCTGCCAATTGCAGCGAGATCATTCCCAAGGGGGCATGCGTAGTCTTCAATGGATGATCAACGATGGCCATTGCCACGGCGATGGCGATCGTGGAGACCGTTAACCAGCGCTGCCAGCGTTGATGAACTGGCGTGAACAAACTGTTCCCCGAATCTGTCGACATTGTGCTGAACTCCCTTGTTCGCTCTGGTCGTAATCCTTACGGCCCCCGGTTCGACCGATTCAATTGGCTTGCTGGCCAGCATAAAACGCGGAGGGCAGAATTGGAAGCTCAGACTCCGTTCAAAGAGAGGCGGTAATTGTCCTCATGCTGGTTTTGAGGATACAATACAGTGTTGCCGCGACAGTAATCCGCCAGACAGTCCGCACTCTGTCGATCTTGAGTTCCGAAATCCTGCCGGCTGCATCTTCATAGGATCTGCCCATGCCCATGTACGTTTATGATGTCCTGGATGACGACGGAGCCGTGTGTGGCTCGTTCGAGATCATTCAAAAAATCACTGCCGACCCATTGACCAAACATCCCGAAACGGGCCAGACCCTGCGCATGAAAATGTCGGCTCCGTTTGTCGGCCGGAAGGCCAATAATCCAATGCCCAAGGCCGACATTTCAAACCGCAACCTGGGAAAGCTGGGCTTCACCAAGTACCAGAAATCGCCCAAGGGGGGCTACGATAGAGTCGCGGGCGACGGCCCTGATCTGGGCAAATAGGCGCCAAATCGCTGGCGTTTCATTGGTCAATTTTTGTCACTTGGGTCCTTGGCGTCCTTTAAGTTCCTTTTAAATCAAGGAACTTAAAGGACGCCAAGGACCTAAGTGTTTTTGCCTGGGTGCGTGATCTGGATACTGGCCCTGCACTGGTTAGCGTAGTGCCGGTTGTTCGCCGGGTGCTGACTGTGTCACGAATTACGACAAATCATGTTTTGATGTGTTGTACCGTTTCGGCAGCTTCGGTTGTTGATTCCGTGCGAGGTCGTGATTGACTGTTGGTCTGTGCGAGCTAGGTTTGCGCACGTGTAGGTCAATGTGATTGCCGGTTGCGTCCGTTATTGCGCAAGTCGATAACGGGCGAACTGCGGCAGAGAATCGAGACCTCACTTGCCGGGCAGCTAATCCTCGAAAATCCGTCATGACGCTAAAGATTCCGCCAGCCGCATCCTCGGTGTTGTCAGAGCTCGAAAAGACGCTCGGGGAGCGCTCACCGGCGAATGGTTTGCAGTTGACCGATGCCACTTCGTTGAGCAGTCATCCATCGGATTCGTCACGAGTCCTGCTGGGTCTGATGGCACTCTCTCACAAGGCACGATCGGGTCCCGAGGCGAACCCGGAACTGCTGGAAGGGGTGATCGATGCCGGTGTGCTGCGGAGCCTGTTGTCAGCACTCCATTATCGCGACCCGGCCTCGCTGCACCACGTGCGGCGAACGGCCAGTGTGGCGACCTCGCTGGCCCGTTTTCTGGGCTGGGATGGACGCCAGCTCAAGGTCCTGGAGGTCGCGGCGCTCCTGCATGACATGGGAAAGATCGGTGTCCCGGACAATGTTTTGTTCAAACCGGCGATACTTAGTCCGGACGAATCGGAGTTGATGTCGCTGCACTACAACATCGGTCTGGATGTGCTGCAGGCGTGCCGTGTCGATCCTGAGGTACTTGATTTTGTGGGGAGCACTCACAGCTTTTCCGACAGCACAACGTCGCGATTTCGGAACATCAACGAGGTTCCCATGGGAGCCCGGATCCTGACGATCGCCGACGCGTATGACTCACTGCGAACGGAACAAGTGTATCGTATTGGGAAATCGCATGCCGAAGTCATGAGTATTCTCGGGCAGCATTCGGGCACTCAGTTTGACGGCAACATCGTCTCGGCGCTGGGGCGCTGTTGCAAAGATGAAGGACCGCCGGAATATGCCCCTGGCGTACACAATTCGACCTTCACTTCGAATCCACTGGGAGCGTTGGAGGCGTTGGAAGCCAGTACGTTGTGTCACATTTTCAATCACCTGTATTTGCTGGAAAGCCTCTACGACGGTTTCTATCTGATCGATTCCGACATGCGTGTCGTCGTGTGGAATCGCGGCCTGGAAACGCTGCTGGGCCGCTCCGCAGGTGACATGTTGAATCGCATCTGGACCGATCGTGAATTGAGCTTTACCGACCTGCATGGAGAATCGCTCGTCGAAAATGAATTGCCGCTGCAGCGCGTACTGGCGACAGGTCGCACGGTGACGACATCGTTGCGTGCCAAACATGCCGACGGTGCCTGGAAGGAAGTCGAGTTACAGACAGTTCCGCTGCTGGATAACGACCAGCGGTTGTACGGTGTGGCAGGGATCGTCCGCGATTTGGGCCGGGCTGGACGCAAGCCCCAGGAGTTTCGCGAGCTGCGCCGTGCGGCGACGCGTGACCCCTTAACGCTCTTGTCCAACCGGGGTGAACTCGAAACGCAACTCGCTGTCCAGATGTCGGAACAGGCACGCCCAGATCAGACCACTCCGTTCAGCCTGATCTTCGTCGACGTCGATCACTTCAAGTCCATCAATGACAACTACGGCCACCCCGTGGGTGACAAGGTCCTGATTGAGCTGGCCCGGCTCATGCAGCAGGAGATGTATTCCGGAGAACTCGTGGCGCGCTACGGAGGCGAGGAATTCGTCATTCTGTGTCCCGATACCGACCTGGACACCGCCGTGGTCCGAGCTGAACGGTTGCGGAACTCCATCGCCAAGCTGCAGATCGCCGACATGTCGGGCCGCAGCCTGACCGCTTCGTTGGGCGTCGCACGCTATGAGAGCGGTGATTCAGTTGAGAGTCTATTGCGCCGGGCAGACGAGGCACTGTATCTGTCGAAGGACCGTGGCCGAAATCAAACGAGCTCGTTGAAACTCGGGCAATCTCGGCATAGTCGAGACACAGCGACAGCCGAGGCCAACAACGATCCTTTCCTGTTCGACGCCGAGTTCGAGGCACTCGTCTCCCATGACATGGTGATCTACAAACTGGGAGGCTTCATTACCGAAAACGAAGCCAAACTGATGAAGGTGACTCAGTCCCAGGTGATCCTGCAAATCGGCCGCGTGAATTTCATTCCGTACTGGGGCAAAGACGTCGCCAGCCAGCCGGTCGAGTTGGAATTGAACATTGGCAAGAAGGTGGGGGGGCACAACCCGAAGGCCGTCAGTTGCAATGCCAAGATCACCGTGCAGATGAAACCTAAGGGTTGGATCCGCCAGCCGGAAATTTTTCAGCAACGCGCCAAGCAGCTCTTCAAAGACCTGCGCGCCTTCTTCGTTGCCGAGACGCCGTTGACTTAGAACCCCTAACAAAACCGGTTGTGGCAGGTTCAGAACCGCGATATTTCAAGGGGTTCTGAACTGACGCAGAGGTTTTGTTAGCGTTTCTTAGTACCTGCATAGTGGAACGTCGTAAGGCTTCCGCCGATCACCGTCCGACTCTCTGCCCGCTCGAATCACGTTTTCGCCGATGGCTGCGTCAGAATTCTTACGAATTCTGCTACGACTACGCGCGTGTCAATTTGCGGAAGAGATCCAGCAATTGCCGGGTGATTGGTCCCGGTTTGCCATCGCCGATTTTGCGGCCATCAAGGCTGGTCACGGCGATGACTTCCGCGGCCGTACCGGTAAGGAAGCACTCGTCAGCCACATAAATGTCATGCCGGGTCAGCGGGCCCTCGTAGATCGGGATCCCCGCGTCCCTGGCGAGCTTCAACACGGCGTTGCGGGTCAGCCCTTCCAGAATGCCAGATTCGGGCGATGGCGTTTTGAGCACGCCACGATAGACGATGAACACATTATCGCCCGTGCATTCGGCGACTTCACCTTTGTGGTTGAGCATCAACGCTTCTTCGCAGCCCTGATCGGTCCCTTCGATCTTGGCCATGATGTTGTTGAGATAGTTCAACGACTTGATACGCGGGCTAAGAGCCTGCGAGTGATTTCGAATCGTGCTTGCCGTAACCAGCCGCAGCCCGTCTTCGTAGACCTGCTTCGGATACATCGTGATCGTGTCGGCAATGATAATGACCTGCGGCTGACTGGTTCGGCGAATATCCAGACCCAGCGAGCCCGCACCACGCGTGACCACCAGGCGGACATAGCCATCCTGCAGATTGTTGGCTTTGACCGTTTGTTCCACGGCGGCCTGCATCTGATCTTTGGTGAGCGGAATCTCCAGCCGGATGGCCCGGGCACTTTCATACAGTCGATCGGTGTGTTCCTGATGCAGGAACACCTTGCCGCCGTAGACTCGGATCCCTTCGAACACGCCGTCGCCATAGAGCAACCCGTGGTCGTAAACGCTGATCTTGGCATCCTCTTTAGGGACAAGTTGGCCGTTAATGTAGATGCTCGGCATCGTTCCGATCCTGCAGGTGACTGAGTGAAAAGACCCGGCAGGCAACACCAGCCGGGTCGAAGGATATTTGTCAATCTTATTGGACACGACAGATTTCCAAAGGGTTCAGTCCCTGTGGCCGACGCTGCCAGCGTCGGTATCCCGCCTTGTGCCCTTTATTCGCAATCTAGAACCAACACCGACGCGACAAGCGTCGACCACGGGCTAGGCCGCCTCGCGTTGAACTTGCAGCCGCCCTTCGGCCAGACGTACCGTGCGGTGTGCCTGACGGGCGAGTGCTTCGTCGTGCGTTACCATAATTATCGTGAGCTGACGGCCTTCGTTCAAGCTCGACAGCAGATCCATGATCTCGCGGCCCGATTTGTTGTCCAGATTTCCCGTAGGTTCATCTGCCAGCAAGACTTCCGGCTGAGCGACAAGCGCTCGGGCGATCGCCGCCCGTTGCATTTCTCCACCTGATAATTCGGACGGCCGATGGGTCAGGCGGTGCTCGAGCCCGACTTTGGCGATCAGTTCACGCCCCAAGTCTCGGAACTCTTTACGGCGCTTCCAGTATTCCCAGACGGAATGCCGGATCATCAGCGGTGCCAGTACGTTCTCCAACAGATCGAGTTCGGGGAGCAGATGATAGAACTGGAAGATGAAGCCGAACACCCGGTTCCGCAGGCGATCCCGATCTTGTCGCGGCAGGTCATCAATGCGTTGGCCATCGAGCAGAATTTCGCCGACATCGGGACCGTCCAGCAAGCCCAGCAGATGAAGCAGTGTGCTCTTGCCGGAGCCCGATTGGCCGATGATCGAGACGAACTCGCCCTTTTTCACCTGGACGTCGACGCCACGCAACACGGGAACTTGCAGCTTCCCCTTGCGGTAGGATTTTTCCAAGGCAATCGCGGAAAGATGAGTCTGCGGCATTTTGATGCAACCTGTCATAGCCAGACCCTGGAAGACCGTCGAGATGCGGATTGCTGATCGAATTCGCCATCAGGAACGGAGGAAATCGGCAGTTCGGAAAAGGAGTCGCCAGAGGCAGTCGATCCCACGCTATTCGTATCGTAAACATTGGACGGGATTCATCTGAGCCGCCCGCCGCGCCGGCAGGATACTGGCGAGGACGGCAATACTCATCGCACCGAATGCCACCCAAAACACCATCAACGGTTCGATGCTCGTAGGAATTGTCGGGAAATAATAGATCCGCTGATCGAACACCTTGTGTCCCGTCAGCCACGTCAACCAGGACTCAATCCAGTTGATGTTCCAGACGAACACCAATCCGGAAATCATTCCGACGCCACTCCCCACGATGCCGAGTGCCAGGCCGTAGCCCAGGAAGATCGACTGCACACCGGCCGAGCTGGCCCCCAGCGCTTTCAGCACGCCAATGTCGCGCGTTTTCTCGACGACGATCATGAAGAAAATCGCCAGGATGCCGAAGCCAGCCACCGCGATGATCAGGAACAACAAGACATTCAAGATGGCTGACTCAACCGAGACAGCGGCCAGTAGCGGACCCTGCTTGGATTCCCAGGTTTGCACGCTGAACAGTCCGACCGGGATCTCGGGTGAAGTACGCAACAGGTGGACGACTTCATCCGCGTACTTGTAGTCCTTCAGCTTGATGTGAATCGACGAGAAGCTGCGTTCCCCGGTCGACGGGTTGATCATGCCGCGGATATCTTGGAGATAACTGAGGTTACAGAAGACAAGATTCGCATCGTACTCGCTCATTCCGCTCTTGAAGGTGTCGACGATCGTCGCGTTGAAACTGACGACAGCCGGTGGCCGTCCGGCATTGACCGTCATGATCGTGATATCATCACCGGGGACCGCCATGACCTCGGTTTCCAACTTGCCATCGTTCTTGTTTTCGTACTGGAAGCTGACGACGCCGATCCCGACATAGAGCCGTCCCGGTAAGGGAGCCGCTTGTTCTTCCACGGTCAGCTCATGAGGCTCGCTGTCATCTTTGAACGGATCACCCTGGGGGAAGGGATTCTCTGTGAACTGCAGCTCGTCCGGTTCCGGGACGAAGGGGAAGGTTTTATCGTCGGCAATGGACGGGCCCGGCGCGACCTCAGCCGGCGCCATTTCGGTATCTTGTTCCGGGGCTTCCTTGCGCTGCATCCACTTGTGTTGTTCGACACGCATTTTCCGGTATTTCAGGTACTTATCCAACAAGTCCCAATTGGGGTCCTGGTCCATGCTGCGCGCGGCGGGCTGGGCGACCTTGTCGCCATCCTGTTGCACCTGGTAATTGCCGAGATGATCTTTCAAGACACCGACCTTGGCTTTGGAGTCGGGTTCGATGCCGATCAGCGTGACCGGCTTCGTGATGATCTGGCCGTGCCATTGGAAGCTGGCCATGGCATAGATCTCAGCGACGGGGCTCATCGATTCGATGTACTTGCCCGCGACTTTGCGGATCTTTTCCATCGTCAGCTCGGGATTCGGTGCGCCGTTGGTGTCGTTGACCTCGAGCACCATGTCGGCCAGGATCCCGTGAATGCGTTCCCGCATCTGGGTGCTGAACCCGGCCATGACGCTGTTCACGACAATCATGGTCGCGACCCCCAGCATCACGCTGACAATGCTGGCCAGCGCGATGTAGCGCGTCCGCAGATACCGGGAACACAGCAGCAATTTATACATCTGGCCAATCCTTTGGCTGAGTCGACAAAATCCATGTAGAAGAAGTCGTAAGACTTCTTGCAGCACGCCCGACGGTTGCAGGAATTCTTACGAATTCTGCCACATTGATTGTTACGTCTCTGACGAATCCTCGTCTTCAACTTCCCCCGCTGCATTGCGGACTTCATGTCGCAGCAGCGGGAAGTAAATCACATCGCGAATACTGTGGCTGTTGGTGATCAACATCACCAGGCGATCAATTCCAATCCCCAAACCGCCAGCGGGGGGCATTCCGACCTTCAGTGCCCGGACGAAGTCGTGATCCATCTTGGCCATGGAATCTTCTTCCTTCTGGCCTTCCAGTTGGGTCAGGAACAGTTGTTCCTGCAACCGGGGATCATTCAATTCCGTGTAGGCGTTTGCCAATTCCAAACCGTCAATAAACAATTCGAAGCGTTCGGCAATTGTCGGGTCCGACTGCTTGCGCTTGGTCAACGGACACATCGAAGCGGGGTAATCGATCACGAAGACTGGCCCGATCAACTTGGCTTCGACCGCTTCTTCGAAGATGTCGTTCACGATCAAGTCGTGAGCCTTACCCTTGGTATCCACATGGAAGCGTTTAGCCGCTTCCATCACTCCAGCGGTGTCGTGAATATCGCAGCCGGCATGTTCGCGGAACAAGTCGCCGTACTTCGCGCGCTGGAAGGGCGGCGTAAAGTCGATTTCTTTCTCGCCCCACGGCAGGATCATTTCCTGGTCTGTGGCGCGGATGGCATTCGTAAAGATGGCCTCGGTGAGGTCCATCATCGTCTCGTAGTTGCCATACGCCTGGTACAGCTCGATCATCGTGAATTCGGGATTATGAGTGCTGTCGACCCCTTCATTCCGGAAGACGCGACCAATTTCGTAAACGCGTTCGGCCCCACCCACCATCAGCCGCTTCAGATGTAGTTCAAGGGCAATCCGCAGATACAGTTGCATATCCAGCGTATTGTGGTGCGTGATAAACGGACGAGCCGCCGCACCCCCCGCGATCGCGTGCAAGACGGGCGTTTCCGCCTCGACGAACCCACGCGCACGCAATGTCGCCCGGACGGAATCAATGATCTTCCCGCGCTTCAGCATGCGCTCCAGGACCCCGTCGTTGTAGATGAGGTCGACATAGCGCTGCCGGAGCAGCATTTCGATGTCTTTCGCCCCGTGAAATTTTTCGGGGGGCTGAGCCAGCGATTTCGTGAGGAACGTGACCTTGGTGCCACCGACCGTGCTTTCGCCGGTGTTGGTGACCTTCAAGTGCCCATCCACCCCGATAATGTCACCCAGGTCGATGCAATTGATCAGTTCCCATTGTTCGTCAGAGAACTCGGACTTTGACAGCATGATCTGGATGCGGCCGGTCCAGTCCTGGATGTGAATGAACTTGAGTTTGCCCTTGTCGTTCTTGAGCATAACTCGTCCAGCCACGCGGGTTTCCGCCCCGACGACACCTTTTTCAGTCGGGCACTTTTCCCGTGCGATGCGGATGGCGACATGGTCGTCAAAGCGCTGGCCCCAAGGATCGATGCCCAGGGCTTCGATCTTGTGAAGTTTCTCCAGCCGAGCGGCTTCCAGACGATCAGTAGTCTCTGCGGACATATCGAGCGGTTTCAATTCCACAGTCCCCATCGGGACGTTCCAGTTTCAGTTCGCAATTCCACTGCAATTTGACGTTGATTGCGTAGGCACAGGCAAACCGCCGCATCATGACTGACCGCGGCAAGACACAATAACTTGAGTAAAAATCTCGGGAGCCGAAGGAATATCGTCGAAAGAGCAAAAAGGGTCAATGGCAACGCCAATCTGCCATCATGGCGACAGATTACCCAGTCTTTCACGGGCATTCCCATTGCCCCCATGCATCCCATTATTCCCATTCCTTGTGCGATGGGCATTATGGGAGGCATGGAAGGAATGTGATTTGACCAACTGTCTGCTGAACAGCAACTAACCCCTTAAGTTGAATTCAGCGTCATTCAGGGGTATTCTCGCCCAGAGTTCCAAGCTTCAACTGACTTTGCAACTGGGGAGTGCCTCGCTCATGCCGACAAACGGTGAATTGAACCGCAAATTGCGAATGGCTCTGGTCGGCGGCGGCCAGGGGGCGTTTATTGGACGCGTCCATGTGACGGCTGCGGTGCTCGACAACCGCGCTGTACTGGTGGCGGGGGCTCTGTCATCCAATCCGGAAAAAGCCAAGGCCTCCGCCTCCGACTACGACATTCCCCTCAACCGGGCCTACGGTTCGTACCAGGAATTGTTCGACAAGGAATCGGCCCTGCCCGCCGATCAGCGGATCGACTTCGTCAGCATCGCGACCCCGAATCACACGCATTTCCCCATCGCAAAAGCGGCGATTCAAGCAGGCTTCAACGTCATCTGCGACAAGCCGTTGACGTTCAACCTGGCTGAAGCCGAAGAACTGGCTGCACTGGTTGCCAAGACGAACGTCGTCTTTGCGGTCTCACACAATTACACCGGCTACCCGCTGGTACGGCAGGCTCGAGCGATGATTGCCGCAGGCGAACTGGGTGAGATTCAGGCAGTTCGTTCGAACTACATTCAAGGCTGGCTGCGGACTCGATTGGAAGCCAGCGATCAGAAGCAAGCCGCCTGGCGTACCGATCCCAGCAAGTCCGGAGCGGCCGGTTGCTTTGGCGATATTGCGACGCACGCCTATAACCTGGGCCGCTACATGACGGGATTGATTCCCGCGAAGGTCTCGTGCAACCTCAAGATTTTCGAGTCGGGCCGTCAACTGGATGATTACGGGCACGCGGTGATTCGCTTTGAGAACGGCGGACTGGGAACGGTCACAGCCAGCCAGATCTCGCACGGACGCGAGAATGACTTGATTATCGAAGTCGATGGAACAACTGGTGCTCTTTCGTGGCGTCAGGAAGAACCCAACGTATTGATCGTCCGCCGCAACGGTCAACCGCATGCCCACTACACGCGCGATCCGAATGCCCCCTACATGAATGATGCGGGCAAGGGAGGCTGCCGGTTGCCGTCGGGGCACCCGGAAGCATTCTTCGAAGCCTTCGCCAACGTCTATCGTTCGGCCTACGATGACATGGCCAAGCGGGCCCTGGG
>CAMAVF010000005.1 GCA_945861445.1 Planctomicrobium piriforme
GGGGAGACAAATCATCGCTTTTCCGCCTGAGGTCTGCCATTCGACTTACACATCCGGAGCCTACGGAATCCTATCGGCCGCGATTCAACAGGCTGCGCTGATTGAGATAGTCCACAAAGATCTCGCCCATATCGCGACGCGTATCCACCAGCACACGTTCGATGCGGTTGCGCTGGCAGAGTTGTTCGAAACGATCGTTGAACTTCTTGACCGCTTCCAGGTACGCGCGCTGCAGATCTTCGGGCTGGGCCAGGTACTCGTCCGGCACTTCCAGACCCATGAACTTGATCATGCCGTCGAACTCAAACGCCAGTTCGTCGTGATGCATCACCTGGAACAAGACGACTTCGTGCTTGTTGTAGCACATCCGCTGCAGGGCGATCTCCAAGGCATCCAGGTCGGTGAAGAAGTCGCTGAAGATCACCACGATCTCGCGCCGCCGGATCCGGCCGGTTAATTCGGTCAGGCACTCGGCCATGCGAGTTTTCTGCAAGGGCTGCATCTGGTCCAGATGCTCGGTCATGCGGACGATCTGCGACATCGAATTGCCGGGCGTAATGAAGCCGCGGACTTGCTCGTCGAAGGTCGAAAAGCTGACCTTGTCGCTTTGCAGGACGACGGCGTAACCCAGTGTCGTCGCCATCTGGGCCGCATATTGCAGCTTCTGCTCGGCATCGGCCCCGTAGCGCATCGAAGCGCTGATGTCCAGGATCAGATGACAGACGAAATTCGTCTCCATCTCGTACTGTTTGATGAAATACTTTTCCCGCGTGAAGTACAACCGCCAGTCGATATGCTTGGGATCATCGCCCCAGACGTACTCACGGTGTCCCGCAAATTCCACGGCAAAGCCATGCAGCGGAGACTTGTGAGCCCCCGCCAGGTTACCCATCACCAACCCACGCGGCTCAAAGTGCCGATGCGCGACCCGGCTGAGGACCTCGGGGTTGATGTATCTCGAAAGGACATTCGCCATGTGATTGTTTCCATTCGTCTCATAAGTCCCATTGGTCCCATCTGTCCCATCGAATTCATGGGACTTATGGGACGGATGGGACAAATGGGACTTATGATCAGGAAGTACGTTATGCTGCCGGCTTTTCGTACTTCTTGTCTGCGGGAATTGCTTCCATCAGCATCTGAATCAGTTGCTCGCTGCCGACGTTTGAGGCCTGGGCGGCGAAGTTGCTGGCCACACGGTGCCGCAATGCGGGTTTCGCGACCGCCTGCACGTCACCGATGGTCGCGTGATATCGACCGTACAGAATCGCACGGGCTTTGGCACACGTCACCAGTGTCAACAGACCACGCGGACCGGCACCCCAACTGACCCAGCGATTCACGAAGTCGGGGGCCTCTTTCGTATGCGGACGAGTGGCCCGGACCAGGGCCCAGGCATATCCCAGGACCTGATCGCTGACCGGCACGGTTGACACGAGTTTCTGGATCTCGATGATTTCGTCGCCGGACATCACGGGCGTGATGGCCGATTGTTGGGCCGTCGTGACGCGACGGGCAATATCCCATTCTTCCGCGCCGCTGGGATAATCCACCTTGATGTACAACAGGAAGCGATCGAGCTGAGCTTCCGGGAGGGGATAGGTCCCTTCCTGCTCCAATGGGTTCTGAGTCGCCAGCACGAAGAACGGAGCCGGCAGCTTATGCACGTTGCCCCCCGCGCTGATCTGCCGCTCCTGCATCGACTCCAGCATGGCAGCCTGAGTCTTCGGCGGGGTCCGGTTGATTTCGTCCGCCAGCACCATGTTGGCGAACAAGGGACCCGACAGGAACTTGTATTCCCGAGCCCGGGTCTCCAGATTTTCCTGGATGACTTCCGTTCCCGTGACGTCGCTGGGCATCAAGTCGGGCGTAAACTGAATGCGCTTGAAGCTGAGGTCCAGGGCCTGGGCCAGTGAGCTGATCAACAGCGTCTTGGCCAGACCGGGCACACCTTCCAGCAACGCATGTCCCCTCGCGAAGATCGCGACCAGGACTTGCTCGATGACGTCGTTCTGTCCGACGATGACCTTGGAGAGCTCATCGCGAATTCGGTTGTACGCCTGCTCGCAGCGTTGCACGGCGGCAACGTCAGCGGGAGATAATGGGCTGCTCATGAATGTAGAGTCCTCATACGGGTTGAGTTTATCGGTGACGCACACCCTGACCTGGCTCCCCTCGCCCTGGTACGCCGGGGAGAGGGGCTGGGGGTGAGGGGCAACTGCACATCACCGGCCTTCAATTGTCATCTCATCAAATTCGCAGCTTGGACTTACTTGCAATTGCAGTCGGATCGGTTGTTCTAAGATCCCCTCACCCCCGTCCCCTCTCCCCGCCCGGTTCGTCTTTCCGGCCAGGGCGAGGGGGGAAGGATCGCAATCAGATAAGTTGCCAACGACTTCCAGCCGCGTGTTCTAATCAATGCTTTCAAAATACCGCTTCAAGCGTTCTTCATAACCCTTCGGTGCCCGGCGTTGGCTTTTGGCTCGGATGGCCTTTCGCAAATCGGGCGGCAGCTTGGCAAACCACGGCTCTTCGCGATACTTGCGAGCATCTGCCGTCGAATCTTCCTTGGAGTTCCCAGCCTTGCTGTCCTCATCCTTTTTGCGGTCCACCGGGGAATCATCCAGGGCACCATTCTTGGTCGCTTCGTTGTTGTCGGTGCGACCCTTTTCCGAGGTCTTGCCCCCTTCAGTGCCAGTCGCTTCCTTGGGCTTCTCCGCAGACTTGGAATCCTTCTTGCCCTTGCCTTTGCCTTCAGCCGGCTCGCCCTCAGCTTCTTTTCCTGCGGGCGATCCCTCAGCGTCCGGCTCACCCGCAGGCGAGCCTTCCGGAGCCGGTTCACCGGCAGCGGGAGCGTCAGGTGCTGGCTCATTGGCCAGAGCTGCTTTCATCTCCTTCAGTGCGGCCTTACCGGCAATCTGTTTGGCCGTTGCTTCGGGAGCATTCGGAACCAGTCCAGTTCCCAGTTTCTGATCTCCAGTGGGTTGTCCCGCTGCTCCTTCAGGTGCATCCCCCTGGGGCTCGCCACCCTTGGGCTCTCCGTTCGCCGGTTCTCCTCCCTTGGGTTCACCAGTCGCGGGCTCGCCCCCTTTAGGTTCACCAGCGGCGGGCTCTCCACCCTTGGGTTCACCAGCGGCAGGCTCGCCATTCGCGGGTTCTCCGGCAGGCATTGGTTCTCCAGTCCCTTCCGGCAACGGAACGACCGGCATTTCGCCAGCATTGAGATTCGAGGCCAACTCCAGAGCTTCGCGCAATGGCGGGTTGACGACTTCGGACTGCCCCGAAATCTCTTCCGCGCCTTCGCCGGTCGCCCGTTGCGCTTCGGCGAAATCTTGAGTCGCCTGGGCCAAAGCCTTCGCGGCTTGTTTCTGCTGAGGCGTCGGTTGTGCCGGCTGAGGTTCGCCAGCGGGTTGACCTTCGCCCTTCGGTTCACCCGCTTCGGCCGCTTCCGCAGCGGCCTCCAGGGCATCACGCTGAGTGGCAATCGCGTCGGCGGCAGCCTGTTGTTCCTTGGCGAGTTCGCCCAACGTCTGAGCGATCGCCTGATCCTTGCGAATTTGCTGTTCCCGAGCGGCCAAAGCGGCAGCAGCCTGCTCCAAGGCCCGCTCGACCGCTTCCTGGGTCTTAGCGGTGTCCTCGGCCTTGGCTTCGCCTGCCTCGGCAACTCCTTCTTCCGCGTTCTTCTCGGCATCTTGCACGGCGCCGGTGGCCCCGGCGTCAACCATTGCGGTCTGGTCGGCCAGGCCGTCAGCTTGTTTCCCTTCCGCGTCAAACTTTTCGCCCTGTTGCTTGGCGAGGGCTTCCTGAGCAGCCTGCACTTGCTCCTTGGCCTCGGCCAAAGCGGCGGCGGCCTTTTCTTGAGCGGCTTGAGCTGGTTCGGCCTGCCCCTTGTCCAATTGGGCCTCAGCTTGAGACGCTTGTTCGCCGGCTTGAGCCAATTGCTCACCCGCTTGCGGAGCCGCTTCGGCGGCCAACTGCTGGGCTTCTTTGATTTCCTGAGCGACCTTTTCCTGGGCCGCCGCATCGGGCTTGCCGGCCGGTGCTGCTTGAGCCGCCTTGGCTTCCGCCGCGGCCAGTTGTTGCGCTTCCTGCAACGCCGCTTTGGCTTCGGCCCGCGCGGCATCCGCCTTCGCGTCATTACCGTTCAATGTTTCCTTGGCCGCCTCTTGAGCGGCGGCTTCCGCCTTCTGCAGGGCATCCTTCAACGCATCGGGCTGATTGGCCTTGGCCTGGGGCCGGTCGGCGGCTTGTTCGGCCAGCTTCTTGGAATCGTCGGCCACAGCCTGCTGTTCTGCCGCGGCATCCAGGGGAGTATTGGATTTTCCCTCTTCAAACGCTTCCTGAGCCGCATCGGCGGCCGCCTGTTGTTCGAGTGCCTCGCCAATCTGATCGGCCAGCGCCAGGGCCTCAGCCGCTTCCGGACGACCGGCCGCTTTCTGCTGGTCTTGTTGAGCCTGATCGATCTTGGCTTCGGCCGCTTCCAATTGAGCCATCTTCGCAGCATTGGATTCGGGCAGCTTGGCCTGCGCGTCTTCCACGGCACCCCGCGCTGCGCGGACGTCCTTCAGTTGTTCTTCGGTAACCTGAGCCAGCTCCTTCGAGGCGGCCTGAATCTCGTCACGGATCTGGGCGGAGGCCTTCGTCAATTGAGCGGCGGCGTTCTCTGCACCCTTTGCTGCTTCAGTCGCTTCGGGCTTGGACGCTTCTCCCGGTTCGGCAGCAGCCTGTTCGAGTTGCTGTTCGACCCCTGCTTCCGCCTGCTGAGCTTGTTCCAAAGTCTTTGCGGCCGTCGGAGCCAAATCCTTGATCGCTTCGGCGATCTTCTCGGTGACGGCTTTCACTTCCGCTTGTTCGGCCTTCAACTCGTCCGCAGCCGGCTTGTCCAAGCCCTTTTCTTCTGCCGCAGCCTGGGCCTCATCCGCCACGTTTCGTTCGGCGGCAGCAGCCCGTTCGATCGCTTCGGCCGCACGTGCCAGTTCGCCAATCTTGACAGCCAGTTGTTCGCGTTGAGCATCCGCCAGGGCGGCTTCGATTTCCGCAGCCGCACGTTCCAGGGCCTCTTCGGCGTTCTCGACTGCCTGCTGATTCTTCTGAGGAGTCGGTTCAGCCGTGGCCAGTTCTGTGGCAGCTTCCTTCGCTGCGGATTCGGCTTCTGCCAGCCGTGATTCGACCGCGTTGGGCAATTCCGCCTTCGCAGCTTCTGCGACCTTCGCGGCGGCTTGTTCTTCAGCCGCCTTGGCGGCGGCCGGTTCCAGAGCTGCCTTCTGCGTCGCCTGCGCCTGTTGCTCCAGAGCCTGCTTGATCGCTTCGCGAGCCTTTTCCAGCTCCTTGACTTCTTGAGCCAACTGGGCGGCACTTTGATCGTTTTGGTCGGCTCCGTTTGCTTGTTGCAATTGTTGTTCGATCTGCGCCAGGTTCCCGAGCACCTTGCTCTGATCCTGCTTGGCTTCGTCCAGTTTCCCTTTGAACAATTCCGACCGTGCCTCTTGAGCGGCCGCCTTGGCCTGTTCGAGCAACGGTTGAATCTGCGGATGGTCTTCAGCCACTTGCTGCAGAGCCTGGGCCAGCTTGCCCAAATCCGCCTGGACCTTGGCTTGCTGGTCGATCAGCGGCTTATCAGCGGCGGTCTGATTCTTTTGCTCGGCCTGCTGGGTCTGCTGGCGGACCTGTTCCTGTTGTTTGGTGATGGCCTGGACCATCGCCACGGCAGCTTGACGGTCGGCGTTGATCAAGCCCTGGGCTTCTTCAATCTTCTCGAGAACCATCCGCAAGCCCTTGATGATGGCTTCCTGATTCTTCGAGGCGGGATCGTACTTGGCAGCTTCCAGATTCTGGCCGGCCTGATCGAGTTCCTTGCCGACATCTGCCGCCTTCAAGATCCGCAAGGCATCCGTGGCTCCGGCTCCAATGGGGCCGCCCCAACTGCGAATATCAACGAGCGTTTCCACCAGTTGCAGGAACAATTCTTTCACATCCGTCTGATCCTCTATGACGGCCAGCGCCAGTTGCTCCTGACGAGTTTGCTTCTCGCCGGGAATCATCTTGGTCGTCTTGAGGGCCGCAGATTCCAGTTCGATCAAACGCTTTATCTGGGCGATGATTTCGGCCGCCTTGAGACGCCGCAACAGGGCCTGTCGTTCGGAGACCAGCTTCAGCACGATCTCACGGATCATGCCGCGGGCCTTCTTGAAGGTTTCATCCCGTTCGGCGGGAGTCCCCTGCTGGCCCTTGGTCAACAGTTCCACGACTTGCACCATCTGGGCTTCGACCAGCGCGTCGATGTTCTTGCGCATCGATTTGATGTCCTTGAAGAGGGGCAGCTCTTCCAGCCCGTTCTCCTCAAGTTGCTGGATCTGTATATCCAGAACATTGGTGATGAGCTCTTTGGTCATCGCCCGGGCTCGCTGTTGTGCGTCCTGCTTGTTTCGCAGGGCGGCCGGATCGACGGCCCAGGCGGCCGATAGCATCAGACCGAGAGCCAGAATACTCGTTGAGACGCGACGTGATTGCATATTCATTTCGTCTCCCCAATCCCCAACTGACGTTGGATGATGGCATCCAGACGACGAGCGGATTGCTCGTCCGTCTCGACCATACCTGCTAGAAAACCTTGAACGTCCGTGACTTCTAACACCAATGGCTCGCTGCTGGCTGGTTTGCCTTCCAGGTTGCCACGGTAATCGATTGCTTCCATAGTCAGCTTCAACTGATCGCCCTTCGCCAACTTCAATTTCTTGAAATCCGCAGTATAGCGTCCCTTGAACGACGTCTGAGGCTGCTTGGAGGCCGGAACAGTCTCCACTTCAGCGGTGCTCTTCTCCAGATCACCGTTCGCCCGCAAGACTTCCTGCAACACGCGGATTTTCGAGATGCCGTAATCGTCCGTGGCACCGAACGAGATCTTCGGCTTGGCACCCGGCAGAATGCGTTTACTGATAATCCCGGCCAGGATCCGCGGCGGCCGATCGCTCTTCATGCGGACAAACCCGACGATCGGCTGTTCGAGTGCCAGACCGTCGTGATCTTTAACCTGCACCTGATAGCGGAGCGGTGTGGTCACCTGCGTGAACGGAGAAGGCGTCTTGGGCAGCGTCCAGACTTTGTTCTCCGGATCGGTCGGGGTCAGTTGAATCACCTGTTTGTCGACGGTGACCGTGGCACTTTCCAGCGGTTTATTCGAGCACACCAGTTTCAAGTCGACCCGTGATCCTTCAATGACAGCGATTTGCCGCGAGCCACTCTTTTCGGCCAGCGCCTGTTCGATCTGTGCCGCATAAGGTGGTGGCACGGCGGTCAAATCAAGAGTCACGACCGGCAGGGGAATGACCCGCAACGTGACGGGGTCGGTCCAGGCGTCACCCAGGTAAAGTTGATAGTTGATCGAATCAACCAGCCGCGGTTGCTCGGCGGTGAATGTCTGCTTGCCGGACTGTAGCTGGCCGCGCGGTTCCAGCTTCAACGTCGTGCGGACCCCCTGCGCGAGCGTCGTCAGCCGGGCCGTGCCTTGAGGCGGCACCTCACCGGCACATAGGACTTCCAGCTTGAGGGGATGGCCGAACGGAAACTTCAACGTGCCGACGCCACCATCCACATCGACCGTCTGGCCATTCACCAAAATCTGCTCGATCATGGTCCGCGTGGGATAGTGGCGTGACCCGAGCAGCAGCCGATTGAAGAAGGCCGACGCGTGTCGCGGATAGACCGCACACGCCAGAAAGACCACGAGAAACGTGACGCCGCAGGTGATCAGACGCCGCCGCAATTGAGTGGGATTGAAGCCCTTGAAAACATTCAAGCCTTGACCAAAGTCGGCGACATAATCAATGACCGCTTGCTCAAGCGTGGACGACCCCCACGTTTTGGCTTCGGGGGTTTCAAATTGCAGGGCAGCCACCAGATCGGTGTCGATCTCCTGCTCCTTCTCGACGAGTATTGCGATGTCGAGTTCCGATTCACGCTGTCCCAGGAACGGTTGCGTAAACTGCTTAAAGATCCACCACAGTGCCCCGCCAATAAACAACAACGAGACAAACCGTTGCGGCCGGGTCATCTCCAGCCAGTAGTCGACGACAAAATCGACCGCCAGGATCCACAGCAAGGCCGTCGCAAGCGCACTCCAGGCGTTCCCCCACCGCACCACGGCCCGGCGCTGGCGCAGCGAATTCAATCGAGAACGGAGTGTCGCGAGTTTGCTCATTGTTTCCAAACCGTCAATCATTCACCGTCGTTTGACCACGTAACCTGACTCTCCAACCGTGGCCGACGCTGCTAGCGTCGGTGATGCCGACGCTAGCAGCGTCGGCCACGGGAAGAGGCGACCTCACGACAAATTGCACCACTTCCTCAACAGCCACTCACCCAGCATCAGCACCACCACCAATGTGAAAACGAACCACGTATGCCAGATCTCAAACGTCTGAACCGAAACTTCCGTCCGCTCTTGCGGCTGAAAATCCTTCATGAACTGCGACACCGTCTCGAGCGTGTATGACTTCCCGCCCGAAGTCGCGGCCAACTGTGATTGCAGGGCCACGTTGCGTACCGCACTGCGGCGTTCGGCTGAAACACTGGTCACCTGGAAGAAGACTTCGGATGGTTCCTTGGTAATCGGATCGACCACGCTGACGCGATATTCTCCGCTATCGAAGACCGGTAACCGGGTTTCGAACACCCCTTCTCGCAACTGCGAGATCGTAATGGGCTGCGACGCTTCGGCCCCGTCAGCCGGCCGTCCCGGCCGATAGAGATCCGCCTTCAATCGCTTCTCGGGGAAGGTGGCTTCGTTCAACGGTTCGAAGTTGGCGTCATAAGCTTCGACCGTCAATGTCACCTTATCATCCGCCTGGTACTGCGGCCGATCGGTGCGGACGACGAACCGCTTCTGGCTTCCCAACGCATGGCTGAGCCCCAGGCGGTGAATCATCTGGCCCCAGAACTGGCGATAGTGTTGTTCGCCATACTTCCGACGCAGACGCCACGTTTCGTTGAAGCCGATGTAAATGACCTGCCCCTTGCCGTACCGCCGCACGGCGATCAACGGCTGGGGCGTCTTCCCATCGATGGTTTTATCCAGGGGATGTTCCGCCAGCACGGTGGTCCCGACGGGATGTACCTTTGCGACCGGTTGATACCACAGCAGTTTTCCCAGATTGTCCCAACCCCGGCTGCTTTCGGCAGGGTTGGTCCCCAGTTGCATGAAGTCTTCAATCTGACCTTCGGGGGTCAGTTTCAGCCGGAACTCCTGGCTGTCGTTAATCCGACCATCGGGATCGACGACCACCGGCAGCATGTCGGCCAACGGCGTATCGGCTAGTTCGCCAGGACCGAACCGCGGCCCCGCCATGACGACCAGTCCGCCACCGAACGTGTTGACGAATTCCTTGGTCATTTCGCAGAACCGCGTGCTCAACGTCGCAGTCGGCATGTCGCCCAGGAAAATGACATCGTTCGCGAAGAACTCACTGCGTTTGGGAGTCAACGTCGGCAGGAAGAGTTCATTCGTCTCACGGACCTTGGGGTCGGCTGACCGCAAGTACGTTCGGAACCCGCGCATCCCGACCAGCTTGTCACGATGGAACACTTCCTTGATGAATCGCCATTCCCAGGTCGGTTCGTATTCCACGAACATCAACCGCAGGAAGTCGTCCCGAATATTGGTTTCGCGTTCGGCTTTGTTGTTCTGCTGCACGACTTCAGCGGGCAGGGCATCGATCGCCGCCGTGAACACAAACCGGCCCGTGTCAGTCGGTTCGTAGGGGAACTCAACTGGTATCAACTGATCTTCCAGCGTGACCGTCTTTTCGCCAACCGGAATGCCCAGTTCGTCGCTGACGTTGGCCGAGCCCCCCAGCTTGCGAGCCGTCACTCGCACGGTGACCGCCTGGCCTTTCAGCCCAGTCTGCCGGACCAGGGCGATCAACGTCGCGCGTTCGGCCTTCTTCATCAACAGCGGAGCCTGCAGGTCGACGGCAATATCCACTGCCGCTTCCGGTCCGATGCCCACGGTATAAATTGGCACCCCCAGCCGTTTCGCCGCTCCCAGTGCGGCCGGGCCCGTATTCTGATCGAAGTCGCTGAAGACCAGCACGCCCGCCAGGTTGCCACTCGCGTGCCGCAGCGACAGATCTTCGAGCGTCTTGCCGATCGCCGTCACCTGGCCGCCGGTCGTCAGTTGCGTGGCGAGTTTTTCCGTGTCGATTTCTTCAGTTGCCGCCTGCGAGACATCCAGGGCCTGAACCCCGTCCGCGCGGTCAAACCGGAAGGTCTTGATGCGGTACTTTGCACTCAGTTGTTTGATCAGATTTTCGTCCGGCTGCTTCACGAACGATTGGATATAGCCTTGTCGGGACATCTTCGCCGCGGAACTGGTGCTGTCCTTGATCCCGGCCGCCGCGCTGAGCGTGGTCCGTTCGGCATCCGACAGTTCGTCCTCGATCCCCATGCTGTCAGTGCCGTCAAACAACAACCACAGCAAGGGGCGCGGATGGCTGACCAGTTTTACTGAGACGACAGGATCGGCCAGAATCAAAAAGATCAAACACAACAACAGCGCCCGTGCGGTGGCCAGGGCCACTCGCGCACCGATCTTCGCTCGCTTTTGATAGCGGATGTAGAAGATGAAGCTGGCCAGGATAAACACCAGGCAGCCGAAGAAGACCCACGCGGGACCTTGTTGCGCCCAGGGGGCACCAAAGGTCAACGCGATGTCGTCGACCGAATCCACATTCTCCAGGCCAAACCAGTGGCCGAATAAGCGGGTGACGTTCATCACTTCACCCCCTTCTGCAAATTCGGCTGTTTGAGATTCGGCCAGGCCAGCATCAGCAGTTCCACCAGCAGTCCCACCATCACCAGCCAGATCAACCATTTCCACAGATTCTGCAGGCTGATCTGGGCCCCTTCCAAACTGATTTGCTCGTCCCGTTCAATCCAGCGATAGTTGGCATTGCCCAGACGTTTACGCAATTCGGCCGCATCAATCGAGCGGAGTTCCGATTCCCGCTCGGGACCGTTCACCGCCAGCGGGACGCTCCACAAATTGTCGGGTTCGGCCGACTGGGCCGCCGCCGGGTCATTGGCTCGCACAGCCGAAACCAGGTACTGGCCCGACTTAGTGATGTTGCGGATGGTCACGCCGTATGTTTCGCCACCGAGTGCGTCGACGTTCAATGTTTCAGCCGGCTGGCCGGGTCGCGTCAGAGTGTAGTTAACACGGCGATCGCCCGATTCGACCGGCAGCGTGACTTGCTCGACAGCTTCCAGATTGCGCCGCGGCAGCGTGTCCTGCAGCATGAACCGGAGAATGCGGTCGAAGACCAGGGCCGCATTGGTTTTGGTCAGGTCATTCCAATCCGAAAACGCACTGCTCGAATAGAACAAGACCTGCCCATTACCAATCCGCCGTTCGACCAGGAACGGCAACTTATTGGCGTCGGTAAAGTGTCCCAGAACTTGCGGCATCGCCGCTTCCACCAGTTGCGAAATGGGTTTCGTGCTGGTCGTGGCATCGCTTTGCAGATTGGTCCACAGCAACCATTTGGGCTGCAGTTCCACTCGACGCTGATCGTCCAGCCGCTTCTGCTGCTGCGAGGTCGCGTCCAACGCCCCTTGTGCCTCCTGCCGAGACCAGGCAGCCTGACGCTTGGCGGATTCCACGAAGAATTCCCGTTCTTCGGTCAAACGCGTGGTTTCGGACTTCGAAAACGCGGTGAGCACGGTCGGTGAGACATCGACGATGGCCGACTTGAAGAAGAGGGGCGTCTGATAGAGATCCGCCAACTCTTCTTCCGAGACATCTTCCAGCCGAAAGTAATCATGCACGAGCGAATTGACCGCCAGCTGGAATGGAGCAAGCTGGCCCGCTGATTCGGCCGGTGTTTTCCCAAACAACTCCGTTTGCAAGGGCGCCGGCAGAATCCCTGCTCCATCCAGCCAGGCGGTGTCGTTCCACAGATGGGGATCAAACTGAGCCCCCGCCGTGATCAGGACCTGTCCGCCTTGTTGAATATATTCCCGCAGCAACGAGACCGCCGGTCCCGGATTCGCCACACCCGAAATCACCACCAGCCGGGCATCTTCCAGCATCTGACGATTGACGTTGGCAATGGTGGTATGCCGAATTTGCACGAGTTGACGATGAGTATCACCACGACTGATGACGGGTGCGAGCAGGCGCCGCAGATGGAAGGATTCGCCGTAGTCGCCCCGCGCCGGATCTTCTTTCTCGCCCAGTTGATCAATAAATACTACCGGCAGCGCTGCCACCACGGGCACGACCGCGAAGCGTTGATTGTCACTGACCAGGCGATCCCCGGGCAACGTATCCTCGTGCAGTTTGACTGACGCCGTAATGAAGCTGGCCCGGCCCGGTTCGACAGGAACATCGAATCGATACGGGAACTGCACTTCACGCGACTGGCCAGGTTCCAGGTCAATGTTCCGGCTGGCCACCGACGAACCATCGACTTCGAGCGTCAACTGCACGTTGGATTTCGGAGCTGGACCGTCGTAACGGACTGTGGCGTAGAACGCCGTCGGCGTTTCAATGTCGGCGATGCCATCCTGCACGCGGAAGTCGGCGATCCACGCATTCTCCACCGTGTCGGCACCGATATGCACGACCTGCATTTCCGGCAGTTTCTTCAATTGATCGGCCAGCCCGCTGGTGGGCCAGTTGCTCATCTGCTGGTCGCCCAGAAAGACGACGCGCTTGGCGGGGAGGTCCGGGGCGAGCTGACAGGCTTCTACTGCCAGATCGGCCGCCTGGCCCGCCGTCCCGGAACGGTCGACGACCTTCAGCTTGGCCAGTGCTTCGCGAGCATCTTCCGGCGAGCGATAGGGTTCGAGACTGAACGCGGCGTCTGAACCGCACAACGGTACGATCGAAATCCGGCTGCCGGTCGGCAATTGACCGATGAATTCTTCCGCCTTGCGTTTTGCTTCATCGAGCAGTGTGCCATCCAGCTTGGAAAAACCCATGCTCTGGCTGTTATCCAGAATCATGACCGCATGCACGGCACCGCGACCACCCAAGGTGCCCGCCTGATGCTGCCAGTAGGGACGGGCGAGTGCCAATCCAAACAGCAGGATGACCGCCGTGCGCAGCGCCAGCAGGATCAGATCGCGAAGCTGCAGCATCTTGCGATTGCGCTGCAGGGCTTCCCGCAGGAAGTCCATTGCCGCCCAGTCGATAACGCGAAACCGCCGGCGATTGAGCAGGTGAATGATCACCGGCCCAGTGGCCGCCGCCAGTCCGGCGAGAGCAAACGCAACTTGGAAAAATGCGGGCATAGGTCGTCGCGAAAGTTTCGAAGTACAAACGTGATACGAATCAGGAAGTCAATTTTCGTGCTCGCCAGAAGCAAACCAGACAGTCTAATCTCCCGTCGCCCCGGTACTCCGGGGAGAGGGGTTGGGGGTGAGGGGCTTTGCGAGCGTTATTGCCGTGGCCTCATTCACAAGGCATATTCCATGTTCTTGAGCACTTGTCGTTGAATCAATCACTTCGACGCCGGCGCCGCACCGGCGCGTTGCAGGGCTTTCAGATTCTCGATCTTGCCTTCCTGCAGGATGGGCAAGTAACGGTTGGGAATTGCCAAAATGAAACAGCCAACGGCAGTTCCATACAATTGACCGGGTTTGCCCCCGACATGGCCCCCGGCATTCCACGAACCATGCCGGCCGGGATCATTCGGGTCGCGAAATTGACCGGTTGTCAAATGGTCTCGCAACTTGGGATAGTTCGCCTGCCAGGAACTGCCACCGACCTGATACAACGCCTGACCGACGTAATACAAGGTATAGGCATCCCACGGTACGCCACCCTCGTTCTTGCCGGGCAGCTTGAGCTGCTCGACTTCCCGAGTGATCATGTCCATGTTCTTGCCGATGCGCCAGTCGTCGTACTGGCCGAATTCCTGCATGCAGACGACGCCACACGCGGCCATCGCCAGCGTGCCACGATTGCCGTCATAGGTGAATTGGCCAGGCTCGTTCTGCGATGTGGGATCGTCTCCGCCACGCTTGCCGCTCTTCGAGCGATAATGGTCCCGGACGCTTTTAATGGCGAGCTCGATGACTTCCGGAGCCACTTCCAGCCCGCTATCGACGGCACTCCGCAAGGCTTTGGCCTGCATCACCGACAGGCTGAGGTCATGCCCATTCTGCTGGGCCTGAGCCCGATAATCCCAGCCTCCGTCGCGGCATTGCGTGTTTTGAATCAGTTTAAGCGCCCGGTCGAGCACCGGACTGATCGCCTGGTCATTCGTGATTCCGTGGGCCTGGCCCAAGACAAATGCGGACAATCCGTGGTTGTACATGTCCCGGTGCGGATCCGAGATATTCAACAGACCTGATGGCTTGGCGTTCTTGAGCACAAAAGACAGGGCTCGTTCGACATTGGCACCATACTTGCCACGCCCGGGAGTGTGTCCCGCCGCCAGAAATGCGAGCACCCCCATGCTGACAAGGCCCAGATCGTTCGATTCCCAGTTCCCTTCCGGGCCCTGGTTCCGTGCCAGCCATTCCAGCCCGAGCTCGAGAGATTGCTCGCTCTGGGGGGTGATTTCCCAGTCGCCTTCGGTATAAGCCCTTGGCAGAGAAGATATTAGCACTACGACTACGCAGACGCCGACGAGAAACGGGGATCGCCGGTGGTGGAGTCGCACAGCCTGTCCTTTCGATTCAGTGAGTCTATCGAGGTGAACTATCCGCGGCGGCCAGACAAACGGTCGGGAGTCAAATCTCTTTCCAGTTGCCCAAGTAGCCTACAAATTGTTGTCCTGAACCGCAAACAGGTTACGCTGCAGTGGTTGACGCTGGCGGATTCTTCGCCACGCCCCGCACCACGCTGTCGAAAAATTGTCCCATTTGGCCTTGGCTCGCCCAGAGAAAGTAGGGGGGAAGAGTAGAAAATCGAGTTTGAAGTCTAGCGACTTCGGCGACAAAGCACCTCGGCAGACTTGCGGGATTCCCGTTTGCAGTGAAAACTGTGTCGTGAGACGCACGAATCAAGACATGCCGAGGAGTACTGCTGATGAAGCTGGGTATGGTGACTTATATGTGGGGCGCGGAGTGGGACTTGCCGACGCTCATCAAGAATTGCACTGACGCCGAATTTGACGGCGTCGAGCTCCGGAGCACTCACAAGCACGGCGTCGAAGTCACGCTCAGCAAAGAGCAGCGACTGGAAGTAAAAAAGCGGTTCGCCGATTCACCAGTGAAGTGCGTCGGACCGGGTTCTGCGTGCGAGTATCACAGCGCGGACCATGGTGTCCTGCAGCAGAACATCGAATTGACCAAGAAGTTCATCGAACTCTCGGCCGATATTGGTGCCACCGGCGTGAAGGTGCGGCCAAACGGATTTGTCAAAGGCGAGGAACGGGACAAGACGATCGAACGGATCGGGCTATCCCTCAAGCAGTGCGGCGAATTCGCTGCCGGCTATAACCAGGAGATCCGGGTCGAAGTCCACGGCAACGGGACTCAGGAACCGGCCGTGATCCAGAAGATCATGCAGATTGCCAATCATCCCCTGGTCGTGGTGTGCTGGAATTCCAATCCTGGTGAATCAGTCAACGGTTCCATCAAGCCCGCCTTCGACCTGCTGAAAAACAAGTTCGGCAACACGGTCCACATCCACGATCTGTTTGACAAAGCCTATCCCTACCGCGAGCTGTTTCAGTTGCTGAAAGCTCAGGACTATAAGGGATACTTTCTCTCGGAAAGCCCAGCCACAACCGATGCGCCGCGGATCATGCGTTACTACCGAGCCTTGTTCAACGAACTGATCAAGTAGTGACCACTTTGGACTCGAGAGCGAATCAACTTCAGGGCGTCTTAGCCCGGATTATTCACTGTCTCCTCAATGAGCAAGCGGTGGGCAGCTCAGGTAACCCGCAGCGTAAGCGAGGGCAACTTGTGACTACGCCCTCGCTTACGCTGCGGGTTAGCAGCAAGCCATGAATAATCCGGGTTAGTTCGCTTCGGCCTTGGCTGGCTCGTCCTTCGCCGGCTTATCCGCCTTTTTGGTCGCGGGCTTGCTCTTCTCTGAGGCGTCGGTCCCGGCACCGCTTGCTTTGGCTTTGGCCTTCGCCTTGTTTTTCAGAACTCCGAAGGGGTCTGATTCCGCTTCTTTGATTGCGGGTGTCGCAGCGCCGCCGCCCGATTTGGCTTTCGTCTTGGATTTATTCAGGACGCCAAACGGGTCAGCTTCTTTGCTGGAGCCCTCGGCGGCAGTGTCCTTTTTTGTCTTGGCCGCGGTTCCAGCCGTTTTCGCGGACTTGCCCTTCTGATCACCCTGCGCGGCGAAGTACTCTCTTGAGGTAATCGGCTCGGCCGACGTCACGGTGACTGTATTGGCATTGATCTGCTGCTTGGACTTGACGATCGTCCCTTCAATCTCGACGACATCTCCCTCCTTGATCAGCAGGGCGTCTGTCGATTTGACGGTGATCACCGTCGTTTCTCCATAAGACACCTTGATGGGCTGCTGACCGCATTGAATCTGGGCGACACCCTTCTGCAGTTCGACGATCTTACCTGACATTTCGAACTCACCCGCAGAGGGGTTTTCAGCACTGGCCGTCAGTTTCAACTGCGGGGGTGGCGGAGTTCCCAGGTAGACGAACAACTCGCTGCATTCGAATTCCGCCAGATTCTGATCGGCGGTCACGATGCCCCCCACGTGGGCATTCGCTTTCAGGAAGCCCTGATCACCCTGAGCGGACACCACCAGATGGGTGCGCGGGACGAGCGGAACGTCGTATTCGATCTCGTCCGATTTGGTCTTCATCTTCAACATGTAGCTGCGGCCGGTTTTTGCCTTTTCGATGCTGACGACCGTACCGGAGATTGCTTCGCCTTTCTTTTTGGTCTGAGCGTCCGCCAGTTGAGCGGACGACGGCAGCAGGGCGAGTGCCACGAGAGCAGTCAAGACGGGGGTTGAACGGACCATTTAACAGGATCTCCAGCCGGGCAGGCATGAGTGGGTTGCAGGGGCCTGGCGTTTCGCCAATTTGGGCCGGCACCCCTTCGCCCTAGCATAACCTTAAGAAATTTGACATCCAAGAGTGATCTGCAGGATCCTGGCTCGCCACACGCCGCCACAGCGAATTCTCAGTCTGGTGTGATTGGGTGTTGGCAACTGATCCCAAGTGACCATATAATGCGGAGTGTCCGTTATCATCGCGCCGCTACACTGAACTTGCCGATACGATCCCACCTTGATTTAAGGCCGCAGAATTTAGAAGCCCTAACAAAACCGGTTGTGGGAAGTTCAGGATCGCGATATTTCACGCGGTTCTGAACTGACGCAGTGGTTTTGTTAGAGTTTACTAGAAGAAATCTGACACGCTCCGAGTCGCTGTCGAAGTTTGATGACTTCGGGAGCCGGTGACTTAGCGACTGAGTTCTTTCCAATTCCGCTGCCGAAAACACGCCTGCTACTGGGGAGTTTGCTGCCGCATGCGTCACGTTGGAATCTTGATACTGGCGATGGCTGCGATCTGGTGGAGTGGATCGACGGCGCTGCGCGCGGACGAACCCAAGCCCAAGAAATCGGCGGCCAATGCGCTGGAAGACGCCCTCCAGTCCGAGCCGCTGAAGTTTGACGCGGACATCCAGCCACTGCTCAAGAAGTACTGCTTCGAATGCCACGGCAATAAGAAGCAGCGAGCGGGCTTGAATCTGGAAAAGGTCAGGGACGAGCAATCGATTCTCGAAGGCCGCAAGGTCTGGGAGCGAGCGGCAGCAATGATTCGCACTCGCGAAATGCCTCCCGCCAAGCGGAAACTGCAGCCGACTCAGGATGAGCGGGACTTACTGCATCGATGGATCTCCGAGACCACTTCCAAGATCGACTGCTCGGGGGACCACGATCCCGGTCGCGTGACGATTCGACGGTTGAACCGGTTCGAATACAACAACACGATTCGCGACCTGGTCGGCGTGGATTTCAAGCCTGCCGCGGATTTTCCATCGGATGACGTCGGTTATGGTTTCGACAACATCGGCGATGTGCTCTCGCTGCCGACGATTCTGTTTGAAAAGTACCTGACGGCCGCTGAGAAGATTACCGAGGCAGCGATTGTCGCAGAACCCTTGCAGGGGACCATTCAGACGTACGTCGGGAACAGTCTGAACGGTGGTCAACAGATCGAAGCGGGAATTCATCTGCTCACGTCGAGTGGCAAGGTTTGGGCCGAGGTCGAACTGCCCGCGGCTGGTCAGTACGTCGTGCGGATTCGGGCGTTTGAGATGCATGCCGGGCGTGATTTCGCCAGGCTGGGCTTTCAACTTGACGGCAAAGAACTGCAGGCAGTCGATGTTCAGGGCAAGTCCGATACGCCGCAGACGTTCGCCTTGCGATTGGATTTGCCCGCCGGCAAGCATGAAATTGCCGGTGAGTTTCTCAATGACTACTACAAGCCCGAAGATCCCGATCCGAACAACCGTGATCGCAATCTGGCGATCGCCGAGATCGAAGTGCAGGGGCCGATCACCGCCCCGGCCAGTGCTCCGCTGACTGACCTGCATCGGCAGATCTTCACACGGACGCCCAAGCCGGACCTGAGCGATGCCAATGAATGTGCCGAGGCCATTCTGGGCAAGTTTGCCCGGCGGGCCTTCCGCCGACCGATCGAACGCGAGGAACTCGAGCGTCTGATTCGACTCAGCCGCAGCGTGCTGGAGGAAGGGGAATCGTTTGAGCGGGCGATTGAAGTCGGGGTGCAGGCGATCCTGGTGTCGCCCCATTTTCTGTTTCGCGTCGAAATCGATGCGGAGCCTGAGAATCCGCTGGCCATTCATCCCATCAGCGAATTCGAGCTGGCGTCGCGGCTGAGCTATTTCATGTGGAGCAGCATGCCGGATGAAGAACTGCTGCAACTTGCCAGCCGGAATGCTCTACGCAGCAATAACACGCTGCGACAGCAGGTGGAACGGATGCTGCAAGACCCGAAGGCGCAGTCATTTATCGAGAGCTTTTCCGGGCAATGGCTGCAAACCCGTAACTTGAAGCAGATGACGCCAGATCCGAAGCTCTTCCCCACGTTTGACGAGCAGCTGCGGGAAGCCATGCGGAAGGAAACCGAACTGTTCTTTGGTGAGATCGTGCGGGCCAATCACAGCATTCTGGACTTGCTGGACGCCGACTTTACCTATGTCAACGAACGGTTGGCCAAGCACTATGGTTTGCCGGGGGTGCGCGGCGAAGAATTCCAACGAGTCAAAGTGGATGGCGCTCAGCGGGCGGGAGTTCTGACTCAAGCCAGCATTCTCACCCTGACCAGTAATCCCACCCGCACTTCCCCAGTGAAACGGGGAAAGTGGGTGTTGGAGAATATTCTGGGAACACCTCCGCCACCTCCGCCGCCGAATGTCGAAGAATTGAAGAACGATGAAAAATCGGTGTTGAGTGGCAGTCTACGGCAAAGAATGGAGCAGCACCGTGAGAATCCCAGTTGCGCTTCATGTCACAAGAGCATGGACCCGCTGGGCTTCGGATTTGAGAACTTTGACGCGATTGGTGCCTGGCGAACAAAAGACGGCAAATTTCCCATTGATCCTGCGGGAGTGCTCCCGTCAGGCGATTCCTTTTCCACGCCACAAGAATTACGAGTCATCCTGAAGCAGAGTCAGGATCAGTTCGCCCGATGCCTGACCGAGAAAATGCTGACGTATGCATTGGGACGTGGTCTGGAATACTATGACAAATGTGCGGTAGACTCATTGACCGCATCGCTGGCCAAGGACAAATATCGCATTGGCACGTTGATTCAAGATATTGTGCATTCCGAGCCGTTTCAAAAACGGCGAGGGAAGAAGGATTAGTTCAAGCACTTCTCATCGAACAGATAACCGCAGGTGTATTATGGGTGCCAGTTGGCGAATTTCACGTCGCACGATGCTCAAGGGTCTGGGAACCGCGATGGCCTTGCCGTGGATGGAGGCGATGGCACCGGTGACCAGTGTGTTGGGAGCACAGGCCGCCGTGGCACCCAAGCGGATGGCGTTCATCTACACGCCCAACGGCATGAACATGGCCGACTGGACCCCCAAGCAGGAGGGGACCGATTTCGAACTCCCAGAGATCCTGAGTCCGTTCAAAGAATTCAAGGACGACATGCTCGTCCTGAGCGGCCTGACGCTCGATAAGGCCCGCGCCAACGGCGACGGTGCCGGTGACCATGCCCGGGCTCTGGCGGCGTTTCTGACCTGTTCTCAACCACGCAAGACCCACGGTGCGGACATTAAGGTCGGCATTTCCGTCGATCAAGTGGCCGCTCAGCATGTGGGCAAGCACACCAAGTTTGCCTCGCTGGAAATCGGTTGCGACGCCGGGGCCCAGGCGGGGAATTGTGATTCCGGTTATAGCTGTGCCTACTCGCACAATATCGCCTGGCGGACCGAATCGTCCCCGGTGGCGAAGGAGATCAATCCCAAGGCGGTTTTCGAGCGGCTGTTCGCCGATTCCGCCCAGCCCTCCAAAGGGGCGACTCAAACGCGCGAACTCAACTTCCGGACCAGCGTGCTGGATCTCGTGCTGGATGATGCCAAATCGCTCCAGAAAAAGCTGGGCTTCGCCGATCGCCGGAAGCTCGACGAGTATCTGAATTCCGTCCGCGAAATCGAAGAGCGGCTGCGGCGCACCCAGTTTACGGCGACGGTGCAGGGGATTGACGGTGTCACGGTTCCCAAGGGGATTCCCAAGAGTTACACAGAACACATCGAGTTGATGTCGGACATGCTGGCGCTGGCCCTGCAGACCGATTCGACGCGGATCGTCACCTTCGTCCATGCCAATGAAGGGAGCGGACGCAGCTATCCGTTTATTGACGTTCCCGAAGGCCATCACGATTTGTCGCATCACGGGAATGACGAAGGCAAGAAGCAGAAGATCAAGAAGATCAATCTGTTCCACGCCCAGCGGGTTGCCTCGCTGCTGGAGAAGCTGAAGAAGGTCAAGGAAGGCGACGGAACGCTGCTGGACAACACCATGCTGGTCTTCGGCAGCGGCATCGGCGACGGGAATGCTCATAATCACGACGATCTGCCTGTCGTGCTGTTCGGTAAGGGGGGCGGGACAATCGCGACCGGCCGCCACGTGCGCTACGCGAACGATACGCCCATCGCCAACCTCTATCTTGCCATGCTGGACCGGATGGGTGTGCCTGAGGAAAAGCTGGGCGACAGCACCGGCAAGCTGTTGAACCTCAACACCTGACAGTCCAAGGGGCTTGATTCTGAGCATTCGCTGATGCCTTCTCTCAACGACGTGCAGATTAACACCATCGGCTGGGACCCCATTGAGGAATCCGCGGATCACCGTCGGAAGTGGTCCAACGCGCACGGTGATGTCCTGACGATTCGGTTCAATGCGACCGCTCCGCAGATGCCCAGCTTGTTTCGGATGCAGGCGTTAAAGGATTATCAAACTCAGCAGCTACGGGCTTCGGGCGGCACGATCCTGTCGTTGGATTTGCTGCAAGTGAAGGGCGTGTCAGTCGCGAAACTGCTGTTCAAGTCAGTGCAGCCCAGCGGTGGCTGGGGATACATGGGGATGTTGTTCCTGCCCTACCGAGATTTCAGTTATTCCATTCGCCTTCAGGCGGTCGAGCGAGAGGGTGATGAGTTGCGTAGTCAACATGTCTGGAACTGGCTGCACGAATCGCATCCGGCGGAGACCGATTTCCAAGCCCTCTGGTTTGGCGTGGATGAATCGTCGGCAGACATGGACACCGCGCGGCCCTGTCTGGCCGACGGCGAATGTTGGGACGGTCATTTCCCGAACCATCCGCTGGCGCGTCTGCGTGCCGAGCTGACACGGTTGATCCCCACAATGGTCGTCAGCCGCGACGTCAAAAACAGCGCTCCGCATCGCGGATAATTATTACCCTCAGGAATGCCAATCCGACAGTCCCATAATTCCCATGAATTCAGATGGGGCTGATGCAAAGGCATCCTAAGGCTTGTCTTCGCCATCGCGGGTACTCAGGGCTTCCAGGACTTTGGGATCGGTCTTGTTTGGCAGAAATCTGACGGATCCATCGGCCATCAGGAACATGGCGCCTGTGTGTCGTGAGTTCCCGAATCCCTGGGGATCGTGATTAAGCCCCTTGCCAATCTGCCGCCAGTTATGCGGTTCGCCCCACGCGGGATAGCTGATCGACACCTCGCCGGCAATCATCGTATTCGACAATCCGTCCAGCACGTCGTCGCGAGTGGTTTCGCTGTTGACGTCGAAGATGCCGGCATGGGCCACGCTGCCATCAGGCAGGCTGACCAGACCGCCAACGCCTGCGAAATGTGCCGGGCCGAACTTGCCTTGAATCAATTCCATGCTGCCGCCCGCTGCCAGAAAGCTGGGAACCGTCTGACTCATGACCGGCTGATTCGCGGGATCGAAGTACGGCTTGTTGAAATCAATTTGGCCGGCCAGACTGGCCCCCTCCGGAAGATGGGGGAGCAGCAACGTCATCCACCCGTGCAGCGGCTCGAGGTCTCGACTTTCGGGGACCTCTTTGAACAGGCCGCCCGCGGGATAGCGGTGGTGCTGCTGCAGGTAGGCATCGGTGGCCAGCGCGATTTGCTGCAGATGTCCGCCCGAATACGAATTGGTCCACTGACCATAGAGATCGAGGGGGGCGTAGACCAGCGGGGCGGAGAACATGGCCAGCAACCCGGCTGCAATGCCCACATATGCCAGGATCAGCTCTTTGCCTTTGTGCCCCGTTCGGGACAGTTCGCTCTGGGCGAGAAATCCCAGCAGCATGGCCGCAATGCCGCTGATCGAAGCGGGAATGCGAGTCCAGATCGCGGGGTAGATGGCGATCAAGGAAATCGGCAACGATAAGACACCCAGGACGAAGCTCCACAACGCCGTCTTCGATCGACCCGTTCGCGCGAACGAAAACCGCGGTTGAGTCGCGACCGGGATGGCAGCGAGGACCTCGGCAGGCAATGTCTCCGTGGGTTGCGAGGTGAAGGGTGAGGGGATGCCTCTGACCTTGGATCGTGCACGCGGTTCCTGATCGGCGGACCTCAGAGACCGCTCCTCATCTTCTTCCTCAAATTCGTCCGAAGCCTCATCAACTATTTCGACTTCCGGCTGTTCCATCTGACGCAACCGCCGGTCGATTTTCTTGCGCGGCAGGTCATCCTCGGAGTCCTCTTCCACGATCTCGACTTCGAGTTCTTCCACCTGCCGCAGTCGTTTATCAACTCGTTTCGTCGGGACCTGGTCGACGGGGTCCACGTCAACTTCGGTGTCCCCGTGCATCTCGGGCAATTGCCGCAACCGTTTATCTTTGGGATTGACGGGTGCATCAATGGCGGATCGCCCTTCGTCAGAGACAGCGGGACTTTCGGCTCCCTCAATTTCTTCCGCGTGATGCATCAGAGCCCAGAGGCCCTTGCCTGTTGACGGGTGAGCAGCGGGAAGCTCAGAATCGGCGTCCGGCGTGGATGACGGAGCAGTGGGTGAGGCAACGGATTCGGGCTCGACCGAGGCTGGAGGAACTTCCTCGGGACTCTTCTGCCCCATCAGTTCCCAGAGACTCTTGCGTGGACCAGGTTCGGTCATGTCTGCCCTGTTTGTCGTAGCCGCATTCGCCAGAACGCGGGCCGCCTGAAATGAGAGCTAACTGCCTGTTGAAAAAGGTGTCTGGAACTTTGCCAACCATACAGAATCGAGCGTTCTTTTGACGTTCGGAGAGTTCCAGACACCTTTTTCAACAGGCTGCTAACCGCGATCTCCGGTAGTTCGTCCCAATGCCACATCGAATTCACTCACTGCGGGAATCAACATGGCCAGGGTCGTAAATCCATAAGTACACGTCAACACGATCCAGACCCCCAGCGTCTCGTGCAGCAAGTAGCCGGTGATCACGTAGAACGTGAAGAACGGCAGGATGAACGCTGACATGGTCAATGCCGGCGACGGATTCTTGTGGGTCAGCGACGCCGACAGCCCGATGGCTCCTCCCAGGATGAAGACCAGGAAGCTCGGCAATTGCAACCAGAACGACGACCGCGCCTCCAGGATCAACATCATACAGATAAAGATCCCGAGAAACAGGAAAAACATTGTGCCCAGACTATTGGCAATTGCCGAACGCGAACTGTCGAACGAAATCCCACCGTGCAATCCCAGCATCGCCGAAAACACGACCAGCACCAGAAACCCCAGGCTCACATATAGAAAATCTTCAGCGGTCAGCGTCCCTTGAACCAGAAACGAAATCACCAGCAGCAAGGGCAGAATGATCACTTCCTTGGTATTCCAAAAGATGCCGCCCAGCTTGCCGTAGATGAACTCCTTGGCCGTGATGTCGGTGACCAGCAGCAGTTCCAGCGTCTTGGCATCGCGTTCCGAGGTGAATGAGGTGACCGCCTGCGCGTTGATTAGCATCAGGCTCAGCAAGGCCACCCCCACGAAGCCGAAGCCGGCCGGAGAAATCATCCCCAGGATCAGCTCGTCGGTGGGAGCCTGTGCCGCAAACCAGGCGGCTGCCAGGAAGGCGATCAAGTACGCCAGCTTGATGACAAACACCTTGCGGCCATAGGCACTGGTTCGGATCTCGCGCCAGATGATCGGGTTATGCCAGACCTCGCGCGTGGTCGATTTGCGTTTCGCTTCGGAAACGCCTTCGGGTGCCGTCGGTTGCGAGCGTTGGTCGGACGGGTTCCACACGCGCAACCGCGCAATCGTAAATGCCGACAGCGCAGCCGACAGGCCGAGCATCGTCAACACGTAACTGAGTGGATGCGAGGCGACTCCCCCCGATTGGCTCATCGTCGCCAGCGGATCAATCACCAGCAACAGCCCGCGCAACGGATTGGCCAACGATAACCATTCGTCCGCGACTGTCTGCGGACCAGCGGCGACCCGCAACGCTTCGACCAGGCCCACGAACAACACCAGTCCCAACACGCTGTAGGCGAGCGTCTGGAACGTCTTTTCCCGCCAGAACGCAATCAACGTCCCCCAACTACCAGCCGCCAGTGCCGCCGCCGCAGTGACGGCCAGGGACCAGCCAATCTGTTGGACTTCGACTCCCCCCAACAGTGAAGTCAATGCAAACGCCGGCAGCGACACCGCCAGCAACACCCCCACAATCAACAGGCTGGCGGTTAGTTTTCCCAGTACCAGCTCACGATTACTGAGATCGGTCATCAGCAGGAGGATCAGGGTCTTGCGGTCTTTCTCTTGAGCGATATTGCCCGCCGCGAACAGCAACGAAAAGAAGACGACCAGCGTCAGTTGCAGCAACGAAAAGACCTGAAAACAGATCGCCCCGAACCGAGCCAGATCGCCCAACTGACGTTCTTGCTGCCAGCCGAATGTGACTTGTCCGAGCGTGTACATCAACACAAACAGCGCTGCAACATAACCCGCCCGCGCGGCAAAGTGCTGGATTTGACGCGGAGCGGTCAGCGCCTCACGGCTGAAGATGGGACCAACAACAAACACAGGGATTTCCTTTTCGATCGACCAACACACTTTTCGGTATGACAGAATGCTCTACGTCATTGGCCTGAAAAGAGTTGGTGAAATTTCACTGCAGATTATCCCGGATGTGGAAACCTCGCAACTCCGGAGCCGCGGAGAACCGTCCCACGACGCGTGTGGGACTCCAAATTTGTGATCCCCACTCGACCATCGGGGAACCCCCGGCTAAACTACTGGCCCGATTGCGAATCTGGATTGATCTAGGAACGAGTTTTTTATGGCGACCGAAATGCTACTTGCGGGACATCGTGTGTGGGACTTGTTTGCCGATAAGGTCCTGGACGGTCAGGACTTAACGGAATCGGAAGCCCTGCAGGTACTGGCCTGCCCCGATGTCGAAGTCCCCTCGCTGCTGGCTGCGGCGTTTCGAGTCCGGCATCGGTATCACGCAAATCGGGTGCAGCTCTACTATCTGCGCAATGCCAAGAGCGGCCTGTGCCCCGAGGACTGCAACTATTGTTCGCAATCCAAAATCGCCGAGACCGAAGTCAATCGGTACGTCTTTCAGGATGAAAAGACATTGCTCGAAGGAGCCCGACAGGCGAAGGAAAGTCAGGCCCGGACCTTTTGCATCGTGGCGAGCGGACGCGGCCCTAATGAACGCGAGTTGAATCACGTTTGCAATGTCGTCAGGAAGATCAAAGATACCTATGGCATGCATATCTGCGTGTGCCTGGGATTGCTGAGCCCCGATCAGGCCGAGCAACTCAAGGCGGCAGGTGTGGATCGCGTCAACCACAACCTCAACACCAGCGAGCGGATGTACGCGGACATCTGCACGACCCACACTTACCAGGATCGCATCGACACGTTGCAGGCCGTGCGGAAGGCCGGGATTGAACTGTGTTCGGGCTGCATCGTGGGGATGGGCGAATCTCACCGGGATCTTGTGGAGATCGCCGTTTCGCTGCGGGAATTGCAAGTCGAATCGATCCCGATCAACTTCCTGCATCCGATCGACGGCACACCACTGGCCGGTCGCGAAGATCTGACGCCGCGAGATTGTTTGCGGGCGCTGTGCATGTTCCGGCTGATGAATCCGCGTTGCGAAATTCGCATCGCCGGCGGTCGCGAATTGCAATTGCGATCATTGCAGCCACTGGGCCTCTATCCGGCGAATTCGATCTTCGTCAGCGATTACCTGACCACGAAGGGACAGACTCCGCAAGAAGATTATCAAATGATCGCGGACCTGGGCTTCGAGATCGTGAATCCCCCCGGCGTGTTGTCCAATGCCACTCAGATCGTGAGCGGTACGGCGCTAGCCGCCGGTACTGCGTGTGGATGCGATTGAAAAACCGGCGGCTTGTGCCGAGCCGCTCGCCACAAAGTGCCTGCCGTTGGAGCGTGTTGTCGGCCGAGGGCCTGTCCGACTACTTGTGATAGCCGAGTGAGGCCATCACATCAAAGAGCTCTTCGAAGGTGATAAACCGGCGGCGGTGACGCAGTTTGTACTGGTCGACCGCTTCTGCCAATTCCTGGACTT
The DNA here is from genome assembly GCA_945861445.1 of Planctomicrobium piriforme. GTDB lineage: Bacteria > Planctomycetota > Planctomycetia > Planctomycetales > Planctomycetaceae > JAKFVC01. The sequence continues at coordinate 26,997 of CAMAVF010000005.1, forward strand.
CGGGACGACCGGCCTGTCGCGCATTGATGAATTGGCGGCGTTCGGATCCATCAGAACGTGCGCCCGACGATTGCCGGCGGTCAACAAAGTTGGTGGGTTCAGGGACGACAACTTCCAGCATGGTCTCACTCCAGAAAAATAGGCCTGGTAGTAAAACCTAGGTCACAAATCGCCAACTGGCAAATGAAATCCACAAAGAACGACGAAACCCCTTACATGCACTGGATGATGCAGTTCGGGGTTATTAAGTCGTTCGGAGCGTTCTTAAGACTTGCGTTCTCTGCGGTCTTTTGTCTCCCAGGCGATGGCCAGGCTTGTCTTGTCGAGGCGGCTGTCAGATGGCTGGGAGCAAGCTCCCAGCCATCCAGACGGTGCTGCCGTGACGATGAACACCTGCGTGTTTCACTACTTGTTTATAACACTAACTCAGGTTGCCGTGGCCATTACCTGGTGACAAACTCTCCAGACTAGGCAGCCGGAGCGGGAGCGGGAGCGGGAGCGGCAGCGGGAGCGGCCATCGGAGCAGCGCAGCTCGCAGGAGCGGCACAGCTGGGGGCACAATTCGAACCGCAGCTGTTGCCGCAGCCACTGTTGCAGCGGTTCTTGCAGCATTTGGTCTTCTTGCACTTGGGAGCCTTGCAGCACTTGGGAGCCTTGCAGCAAGACGACTTGCCACAGCCGTTGTTGCAGCCGTTGTTGCAGCCCGAACCGCAATTCGCGGGGGCGGCACAGCTCGGAGCACAGGCCGGACCGCAAGCAGCGGGAGCGGCACAGCTCGGAGCACAAGCCGGACCACAAGCGGCGGGAGCGGCACAGCTCGCAGCAGCAGCCGGACCACAAGCGGCCGGAGCGGCACAGCTGGCGGGAGCCGCACAGGACGGAGCACACCCGTTGCCGCAGCCGTTGCCACAGCGATTTCCACAGCTGTTGCCACAGCTGTTGCCGCAACCATTGTTGCAGCTTGACTTGCAGCACTTCACTTTTGGTGCCTTGCAGCACTTGACCTTGGCTGGTTGGCAGCAGGTCGTCGGGGCGGGGGCACAGCACCCGCATTGCTTGGCTTCGGCAGCGGTATTCATCATACACAGCGCGAAAGCAGCAACAGTCATCGTGAACCATTTCATCGTCGCATCTCCTCAAAAAAAAACAACTAGTTCCTTTCTGAGATCGAGCCCACACGGCAGCACGCGTGGCGGTGGTTCGATCCCCCGGCAAGACACGAGATACTGACCTGATCCCGGCATGCCACTGAAGTGTTCCTGGCATACTTTTTCGACTGGGAAGAAAGGAAAGTTTAGATAATTTGGGAAGCTTGAGAGTTGTCGGAAGATTGAGGTGATTTGTCTGGGCATCTCTGAGTGAATTACTTGACTCTGGAAATCCCGTGTTTTCCAGTCTTTTTGAAGACTGGGGTGGGCAGGTTAGACACCGGATAACGATTGTATGAACTGGGATGCCCAGTCAAACTGAATCGAGAACGGTGACCTATCAGGCGACTGGAGTTGGAATTCTTTGCCATCCGTGGCGGTGCTCACCTGAGAAGAAGAGGAGGGCGCGTTGCACGAGGGTCGGTTGGAGACACAGGGATTTCATTTGATCCCAAATAGCTTCGCCGCGTTGTTCCAGAAAATATCCTCGACGGCTTCGTCGCTGAGCCGCTCGGACCAGGCTGCCCATTTGAGCGAGCGTAGATTTTCCAGCCCGATCATGACCGGTTTGATCGTGGCCTGCTTCTCTTTCCAGACCGGCGAATCTTCATACAGCCACAGAAACGAATCCGCCGCCGCCACTGACCGGCCACGCAGATGACTCACGTAGAAGTCCGAGCCGTACAGCATTTTTTTGTGACCGATGATCCGCATGATCGCCTGATGAGCGATGGGCTCGCAGTTGGCGCTGGTGTCAAAGTAGAGGTTGTCGAGGCCCTTGAGATTCTCCAGCCCTTCGAGATTGTGACTCGGTTGGAAGCCACGGGCCGAATGCGCGAGAATCAGCGTCATGTTCGGGTAGAGTCGGCAGTAGCGCTCGATCCACCGTTGATTTCCCTCATCGGCCGCGGCACGCGAACGAACCATGTGCAGCGTGATGCTCCAGCCTTCCTCGTGGGCCACTTTCACGAGCCGTTCCGGCAGGTAATCGGGAATTTCCGATTCCCAGGTTGGCGTTTTCGGGGCCAGCAGGTGATAGCACTTGAACCCGCTAAGCTTAAGGCGTTTCACCTCCTGGCGGACCTGCTCTGGATCGTCATCCGGCTTGACGAAATAGGCGCCCACGCAGTCCGTAGTTTTCGCCACCTGTTCGCTGACCCAGGCGTTGCACTCCGGAATGCGCTCTTTCTTATCGACACTCACGCCCGGCAGAAACCGGGCGGCGGTGCGACGCTGGGAGTGGATGTCGCGAATCAGGGACTGATACTCGGCGTACCCCACTTCAGCGGGGAAGCCCTTCAGATCCCAAGCCGTGTCCTTTTTATAGAGGTGCGCATGTGCGTCGAAAATCTTGTCCGGCAGGAATGACTGCAATTCGCGTTTAAAGAATCTGTGGTCTTCCTCGGTTGCCATCGAAATCGGTGCCTCAGCCGCGACGGCCATTCCGTCGGCACCAGTTCGAGGCAGCAGGTTGGCAAGCCCGCCGGCGATGCCGATCTTCAAGAGATCGCGGCGCGACCACTCTTGCCGCATGTCGCCCGTCGATGATTGATACCCGTCCATTTGAAATCTCCTTCAACAGATGATTGCCCAAACCGGGTACTGAAAATGCGGAGCAGTCGCACGTCGGAATTCTCGTGGGCAGTGCAGTGAGGGTTGACAACCAATTCGCCCTCAAATCACAATATAACAAAGTAACGAGCCAAGCCATTCAAGAGAACCTGCGGGAACCGCGCTGGAGGTTCTGGAGGATGGCAGCTTGGAAATGGGCCTACCGGAATTTGGAGCGGTCCTCGCTCCCTGTGTGTTCAGAGAACCTGCCTCCCCTGGACTGAGGTTGCCCGAAACGAGCAACGACAGGCCGCAGACGTATTTTCAAATTGACTACCAACCGATCGTGTCCGAAATTCTGCCGCCAGGAGTCTCAATGGGTGAGCTCTGCCGTGGATGATTTCGGGCTTTCATCTTGTCAGCCCTGTTCGAATTAAGGAGTGTCCCGTGGTGCAGAAAATGTGGCTCCCGCTGGCGTTGACCTTGTTGGCCGGTGCGTGCCTCGTGCCCGCACAAGCCGCCGATAAGCTGTCAACCGTGACTCCCGTCGCCGATCTGGTGGCGGAAGCCGAAACGAAGATCAAGGATCTCGAGGCGTTGCTGTCGAGCAGCGACAGCTACACGAAGGCGAAGAAGAAGGGCGTACCGCAAGGCGCTGGAACACTGGCCCTGTTGGCCCAGGGAATTGCCCAGCACGATCAAGATTCGGCCTGGAAGAAGTCGGCTGCCGACATTCGGGACGGGGCAATCTCGATCGCCAAGGCTGGTTCTTTTGACGACGCCAAGAAGGGCCTCGATGCCGTAAAGGCTGCTGCCGGCGGAAAAGCAGGCGGTGCCAAGGTCGAGCACGCCTGGGACAAGCTGATCGACATGGACAGCCTGATGTCCGAAGTCAGTGCTCGCAACGGCAAGTTCCGGAAGTTCTTCAAGACTCCCAAGGACCATGAAGCGGCCTCACGCGATGCCAGCGTCCTGGCCATGCTGGCCCTGGCCATCGAAGCCGACACCCACGAAGTGAAAGACAAGGCCGACATTGAAAAGTGGAAGAAATTCTCGAAGGATCTGCAGACTTCGATGACCAAGTTGTCCGCCGCAATTAAGGCGAAAGACGACGCCGGTGCAAAGGAGCTGTTTTTGGCTTCGGGCAAGTCCTGCAGCGCTTGTCATACGGAAATCCGCGACAAGTAACGCAGACCATCGCAGTCAGTTCGCAAATTGAAGTCGCGCTGTCTGATTGAAGTTCAAACACGACCCTGCGATCGGAAACGGTCGCAGGGTCGTGGTGTTTGTGGGATGGTCCTTTGTCATTGGTCCTTCGTCCTTTGCAAGAGCAACACTTTGCCGGGGCACGCAGAGATGGTTTCATCAGTCCTATTCGTCCCATGTGTCCCATAAGTCCCATTGCTCAAGCTGCGACGTTTCCTGTTGGAACCACGCTGGCTATGATCCGATAGACTACCACCAAGAAAACTCCACACCTGCATCGAGGCGGAATTCATGGGTGATCTGAGCGTTCAACGGTTGACCAAGACCTTTTCCACAGAAGGTGGCACACTGGAGATCCTGCGTGACGTCGAACTGCAGATGAACCGCGGCGATTCGCTGGCCGTGACCGGGCCGTCCGGGTCCGGGAAAAGCACCTTGCTCTACATCCTCGGGACGCTCGACCGCCCTTCGTCGGGGGACGTCCGGATTCAGGGGCAGGATCCCTTCGCGCTGACTCCCGAGCCGCTGGCTCATTTTCGCAATCGGCATGTGGGGTTCGTCTTTCAAGACCATCACCTGCTGCCGCAATGCAATGTGCTGGAAAATGTGCTGATCCCCGCGCTGGCAGGTTCGGGCGCCGGGGCAGTTGAAGAAGAGCGGGCGCGAAAACTGCTTGATCGCGTGGGCATGGGCAGCCGGTTGACTCATCGTCCCGCGCAGCTTTCCGGTGGTGAGCGTCAACGCGTGGCGCTGTGCCGGGCGTTGATCAATCAACCATTGCTCCTGCTGGCAGATGAACCGACCGGCAATTTGGATCAGGTCACCGCGGAGTCGGTCGGCAAGTTGCTGTTGGAACTCAACCAGGAGTTGCAGACGTTGTTGATCGTCGTCACGCACAGCCTGGATTTGGCCGGCAAATTTCCCCGTCGCGTGGAATTAAGGCAAGGTGCCTTGGTCGACCGGAAATAGCTAGCATTGGTCCCATAAGTCCCACGTGTCCCATCCGTCCTATCAGTCCCGTGCATTCAGTGGGACCAACAAGACCTCTCGCATTTCGGTATTGCACGCACCCGACTCTGGAGAGCGGGCTACGAAATCACTCTACGAGGCTGGGTTGCGGAATTGGGCGATGGGATCTGGCGACGAACCGCACCGCTTCACGAGCGTGACTTCGTTGCCTTTGTCATTGTACCGCACTTCGTCCATGAAATTGCGGACCAGGAACACACCTCGGCCGCAGACACTTTCCAGATTGTCGGCCTCGGTGGGATCAGGCAGTTTTCCGGGATCGAAGCCGGGGCCTTCGTCACGGATCGTCACGGACATCTCGGTTCGTGAAAGTTCCGCCCGGACAAAAATACTGCGTTCCTTGTAGGGACTGGTTTCGCGCCGTTCATTGACGGCCGCCTCCCACGCCTCGCCACTTCCTTTACGCAGTTCCGAACTCAGTTCCAGATTGCCGTGATAGAGGGCATTATCCAGGGCTTCGGTGAGTGCGACACAGGTGCGAATAATCGTGCCTTGATCGGAAAACCGCAGGAGCTGCAGGGTTTCACGGAGGTAACTGACCAGCGCCGTGACCGTCGCAGAACGATTATCGAGGACGAATTCGGCGGTCGTGCGATCCCAGGCTTCCATGAGATCATGGTGCCTGTGGTCTGTTCGAATTGTCAGACCCGTCACGCTGCGTAGAGTACGGAGCAAGCTGTCCTCCAACCTCCGGCCAGGAATATCACCGACTGTCCCGCGAATCAGCGCTGCGGCTGTCGCCTGATCACGATCGTGTTCCGTCAGGACGACAATCAACGAACAGGGACGTGTTTCACGCAGTGTCTCAATCAGCCCGGATTTCTCGGACTGCGGGGCTATTAGTATGGCCCATGCTTCCACGGGACTCAAGGGCAACGTAGGTACCGCTGCCACGTCGCGTTCGACGACGACCGCGTCGAACCCTGCAGTCGTTAAAATCTGATGAAGACGTCTGAAACGATCAACATCCAAATCGACCAGGAGAACCTGACTCATTCAATGTTCCGCCGTGTTTATCCATCGTGGCACGGCCAGCGCCACTTCATCCGACTAGCATCATCCGTAACATTTGACCATTGTCCAGTGGATCTGTTACGAAATCACATTACCCGCTAATCAACTTCACTGCCGTTTCCGGATTGGCCAGGGTGAAATTGGCCTCGGCTTCCAGCAGACCATATATTTTACGCGAAAAGGCAAATGATTGCTCCAGGGCGTCCGCTTTTAATGCCGTTCCGGCCCCGTCCACTCCCCCGACGACGACCAGTTTGCGAGGGGCGACCATCGCCGCCAGATGCGCAACATCACCCACGTCACGCAAGATGCGGGGAGCCATGATTCCCATCCATTGTTGTTCGTAAGGCTGATCACTCACGAAGCTTGCCAGAGGGTCCACTAATACCAAATTCGCAATCTTCTTCGAGTAGATTGCAGTCCCCAACGCCACGACGCTCGCTGAACCAATTCCAATCAATGCTGGTCGATCGGGCACGCCGACCCCGGCATCGATCAAGCCCTCAATTGCTCGTCGAACATCCCAGATCCATTGTCCCAGCAACGGGCGCCCAGTCCACAGCGACCATTCGCAGGAGTTGTGATCGGGAGACCGCATGACCTTATCGCCCGCGACAGCACACTTTCCCGTGCCGCGAACTTCGATAAACAATCGGTCCCATCCCTTCACGGCCAAGCCTTTGACGACCGGTGAAGCTGCTGCGTGAGCAATCCCATCAAGATCCAGGATCACGGCCAATGGGACTTTTTCACCGACGCCGCGGTGTCGGTAGAAGGCCGTCGCGGTTATCTCGATTCCTGGTTCGGACTCAAACGTGTAAGTAGCACCCGTATCAGAAATCTGCTGGCGGAAAGCGAACTCTGTGCGTTGTGGCCAGCCTCCTAGAACCGAATTAGCGAGCGTATGCTGCAGTCTCTCGGAAGTCGCATCCCAATGCTCGCGGTGTTCGAGTTTGTCCTTCTCCCGGCGGGCATTGAGTTGGCGACCTGCTGCCGCGGCGAACTGGGGCAGCGTCATGAAGTCGTCGGGCCGAGTGTCGCCCGGGTAGCAGCGTAGTGTCTCGGGATCTTCCGGCTTGATTTCGGGCTCGGGGATGGGATTGCCCAGGCCCTGGCCTTTCAGATGCAGGGTCATCCACCCATACATCGATTCGCGCATCGCCTTGCCGTAATCGTGGGGCGATTCAAAAATGTCGTGGCTGATGCTACCCGCTTTGCCGTACATCCGAAAGACGTGTTGGGCAGCGGCAATCGACTTCTGCGCCTCACCGACAGAGAACTGAAAACCGTCCCGGGTCGCGTTGATTACCATCAACGCCCGCGGCGCGACCAACGCCAGTAATCCGGACTCCTCGGTGTAGGTCAGCGCATTCGGCACGACCTCGCACATGCAGCACGCGGCACCGATGTAGGACTGATAGGTCCCGACAGAACAGACTGGCACAACCGCCTTGAACCGCTCGTCGAACGCCCCGGCGTACATCGTCTGATTGCCGCCGCCACTGGCACCGGTGATCCCGAGGCGACTGCCATCGACTTCGGGACGCGTCAACAAGTAGTCGACCGCACGCATGTTTTCATAGACCTGCAATCCCGACAGCGGCAGTCCGACCGGCAGCAACGTCGCAGCGACCATTTCGCCGTGATATTCGCCCAGCTTCTTCGTCAAACCACGTTCACCCGCGCCAAATGCATCGACCGCCAGCACAAAGAAGCCCAGCTTGGCAAGTCCAATACAACGGGACTGCACCACCGGGTCCTGCTTGGCCCCCTTCCAATGTCCATGCACGTTGAGCACGGCCGCTCGTTTGCCGTCACCATCGGGAATGTAGGCATTGGCCGTCATCCAGATTCCGGGCCGAGTTTGAAACACGACCTTTTCGATCCGATACCCGTCACGTTTCAATTCGCCCAGAATCTTGGGATTCAAATCGCAGGGTTCCGCGGGGAATCCGCCCCACGACTTCAAGAGGTTTTGACGCAATTGCTGTTTGCGCGATTGCCACTGTTCCAGATCGGCGGGCGGGGTGTCGGCGGCTCGGAGTTGGGCAGCGCGGACCTTCATGAATTGCAGGAATTGTAGGGGGGGCTCGACAGGCATCGTGGGCTCCGCGGTCAGAGTGGCAGGTGGTGTCATTTTTCATGCAGATTTTACTCAAAGCTGTATGAAAAAACAGACTGCGAGCCGCTTCCCGTTCCCACAGTCACGGAAGTCGTTGCGCCAGGAATCGCCGATTGCCGATCCTTGCGAACACACCGGACCACGGTTCTAATGGACACGCCTTCTTGGTGATACATCCTGACTTGGGCCCCACATGCTCGCAAAACTTGCCACCTATTCCCTGTTCGGCATCCAAGCCGCTCCGGTCGAAGTTGAGGTGGATATCTCGCCGGGGGCGTTGCCGAAGACCACCCTGGTCGGGCTGGCAGAAGCGGCCGTGAAAGAAAGCATTCACCGGATCGAGCGGGCCCTGGCCAACAGCGGATACCGGCGCCCGTTGGATCATGTGGTCATCAATCTCAGTCCCGCCGACCTGCCCAAAGACGCAGCCTCGTTCGATCTGCCCATCGCCCTGGGACTGCTGGCGGCCAGTAGTCAATTCGTTGGTGAGCGTTTTGCGACGCATTCGGCAGTGGGCGAGCTGGCCTTGGATGGGACGTTGCGTCCGGCCAAGGGAGCTTTGTCGATGGCGATCGCCGCTCGCGACCAAGGTCGGCGAGGTCTGGTGGTGCCGGCCGCGAATGGTCAGGAAGCGGCCGTCGTGGAAGGGATCGAAGTCATTGCCGTGGAGTCGCTGGCGGAAGCGGTCGGATTCTTTTCCGGTCAGCTACCCTTGGAACCGGTCGAGTTCCAACGTGGAAAAGTGGTTGAGCAGTTCGGACGGTACGACATCGATTATTGCGATGTCAAAGGACAAGAGTTGTCTAAGCGAGCGGTCACGGTCGCGGCAGCCGGGGCGCATCATCTCTTGATGTTGGGCAGTCCGGGAACCGGCAAGACGTTGTTGGCGCAGCGGATGGGCAGCATCCTGCCCGACCTGTCTCCCATGGAGAGCCTGGAAACGACGCAGATCTACAGTGCCGTCGGCCGGCTGGTGCCCGGTCAGCCATTGATGATGCTGCGCCCATTTCGGTCGCCACATCACACGATTTCTGAAGCAGGTCTGGTCGGAGGTGGCAGCACGCCCTCGCCGGGAGAGATTTCTCTGGCTCACAATGGGGTCCTGTTTCTGGACGAGTTACCCGAGTTCAATCGGCGAACGCTGGAAGTGTTACGCCAGCCGTTGGAGGAAGGGACCATTACGATCTCCCGCGCCATGGGCAGCGTGAAGTTCCCCGCGAATCTGATGCTGGTCGCGGCACTCAATCCGTGTCCCTGCGGGTTTCGCGGGGACCCGCGGCGTAAATGCACGTGCAATCCGATGCAGGTCGAACGGTATATGAGCAAGATCAGCGGTCCGCTTCTCGATCGAATCGACATTCACCTGGAAGTCCCGCCCGTACCCTTCCGCGAAATGTCCGATGAGCGTCAGGGAACCGGCAGTGCCGAGATGCGAGAACAAGTCATTCGAGCGCGCGAAATTCAGCGCACGCGGTTTGGACAGGATCGCACGCAGCTCAACGGCAGAATGACGCCGCGGCAGATTCGCAAATACTGCAAGCTCGATTCGGGAGCGGAAGCACTGCTGAAGTCGGCGATGGAGCAGATGGGCTTGTCGGCACGAGCCCACGACAAGATCCTGCGAGTCAGCCGGACCATTGCCGATCTGGAAGGGGCTCCCAACATCGCCGAGGGGCATCTCAGTGAGGCCATTAATTACAGGGCTTTGGATCGGACGTACTGACTCTCCAAGCCAAGTCTCCATCGAGCCAATCGAGCCGCAATTTTCGTGCGCTCAATCGTCTGACCCCAATTTGCCGGTTCAAGCGACTGCAGATTGATCGCAGTCAACCGCAATTCTGTGCGACAGTTCGGGGGCGCACATGGAATCTGGATTCGTTTCCAAGTGCTGGCCGCTTATCATTTTGTGTTGATTACGAAGTCTTCATCGAGCGAAAACTCCTGGAAATCGAGCGACCGGACCCTGTTGGAGAGTGGGTCGGTGAGGAATATAACTCATGGTTGGGACATCGTGTATCGCACGCAGGTGTGCAGAAAAAAATGGGTGGTAGCCGCACTCGCCAGAGTGTGGGCGATCAACAGAACAGCCCGCGTTCTGGCGAACGCGGCTACACCGTTTCGTTTGAACCTCTACTGAGATTTGGTCGCTTCTGCCGGAACCAGAGCAGGAGCAAAACCGAGCTTATGGATACATCAGTACAAAGAATTCAAAGAAATCAAAGAATTCGAAGCCTGAAAAGACGCTGTGATCTTAGAACGTAGGCTTGTCTGGCGAGGATACGACCGGGGGTGACATCCAATTTGGGGGGTGTCGCCTATTCGTAACATCTACGCCTGTTGTGGATTAAGGAGTATTGACTGGATAGATATCACGCCTCGGCCATGGCGAATGAGGCATTTACCCCATCTTATCCGCTACAACCGTTTTTTCCGTTACAACCGGCATAGATTGAAGATCTTACCTGACCGTTACCGATGTTACGGTTGACAACTCATTTTTCGGTCGTCCCGCGTCGTGGTCCGTAGAGACGGATTCTTTGACCTACGCTTGTCAAGGAAACCTCTTGGTCACTGTGCCATGAGGAGCAAATTCGTCTTTGCAGATCCGAGAGGGGAACTGCCATGCGTGGGAAGTCGTTATTAGCATTCGCGTTAGCCATCGGTTGTGGCCTGGTCGCCATGATCGGGGTGCAACAGGTCTTGAAAAAGCAAAACGGAAATCCGGATGCGGACAAAGTCACGGTCTACGTGGCGGCGACCGAAATCCTGCCGGGCGAGACGCTCGACATGAATATGTTGGAGAAACGGAAGTTCCTGAAGGGGTCTGTCCCCAAGGAAGCGGTGATTGATCCCAAAATGCTGGATAAGCGAGCCTTAACGTGCAAGGTGATGCCGGGTGACATTATCCGAAGCGACAAGCTGGGTGCTGAAGGCAAAACGGGTGCGTCGATTTCGATTCCGACCGGGATGCGAGTCGTCTCGCTGCCAACCAATACCACGCAGGCCCACAGTGGCATGTTGCAGGCGGGTGATCGGGTGGATGTGATGGTGTCCTATCGCGTGCAGCCTCCTCAAGGGGGCGGACGTGATTATCCGGAAACGAAAACGATCTTGGGCTATATCCAGGTATTTGCCACCGATGCCGTCCGAGACTCGACAGCCACGGCCGCCGAGGGGAGCAAAGCGGCTCCCATGAAGAATGTGTCGTTACTGGTCACCCCGGAACAAGCTCAAGTATTGATGATGGCGCAAAGCATCGGCACGTTGCACTTGTCGTTAAGAAATGTCGGTGATTCGAAAGAAGTCGAAGTGGCCAATCTGACCCCCGATGAATTCCGCGACCAGGTGGTCCTGAACGGCAAGTCCGACGAACCTGATCCGTCGAAGCAAGAACGTCCGCGACCCCGACCAGAAGGCGAATCGGCCAATGATTTGAACAACTTCCTCGATGACTCCACAGGTCAAGTCGCGGGTGCGCCCCGTGTCGATCCGAATGTCGAGTCGTGGGATATTGCTTTCTACAGCAAGGCGGGAGTGACTGTGGAAACATTGGAGGTTCCCCGCCGTCGAAAAATCGAATCAGCGACCCAGACCTCGAACTCGGTCATGGAGGCGCTGTTGAATATGTTGCAACCGGGGCAAGGTTCCCCATCCGAATATCAACCGGCAAATTCGACGAAATCCCAATCGGCGAATGCCGCGAATGGCAAGCAGAAGGTGGGTGCAAAGCCCACAACCGCGACTCGCAAGGCTGGTGTCGACAAGAATTCGAAGCTCAAGACGTCCAAGAGTAAGACATCGCCATCCACGAAATCGCAGTCCGCCAAGCAAGTTCCGAATAAGGCCATGACCAGTTCGTTGGCCAAGTAAGTGCCGTAGTTCGCAATCCTGCCGCAGCCTGGCTCGACAAGTCAGGCTACGACTGCGTGTTGAATGAGAGAACCTTGGCCAGGAATGGCTGAGAGAAAGTCCACGGAGGGTTTGATAATGCGTCGACATGGCTGGTTCCATGGCCTGCTGGCTTGCTTAATCCTGGGGACATCCTTCTGTGCCCCGGTACAGGCAGAGCGTCGGCAGGGCACTCCTTCGAAGACTGATATCATCTATCAGCCGACCGGTTCCCAGGGTGAAATCACCCTGATGGAAGGCGACACGCGCCTGATCCAGATTCCGAACCGGATCAAATCGGTTCACGGTTTCGACGAGACCCTGGTCAAGGTGCTGGCCACGCTGGGGGTGGCCAATCAAGTCCGCGTGACCGGCGTTGCGCCGGGCGCGACGAAAGTCATTCTGACGGACGAACACGATCAGTTTTACACGATTGATGTCTACGTCACCGGCGATACCAGGCAACTGGAATCCGTGATTCGCAATGCCTTTCCCGAGGCCAGCATCTCGGCGGTCAAGGTCAAAGATGCCGTGTTGCTGACCGGCTGGGTCAATCAACAGGACCAACTGACCCCGATCGTGTCGATTGCCGAGCAATACTTCCCCAAAGTCCTGAACTACATGAAAGTGGGTGGAGTTCAGCAGGTGATGTTGCGCGTCAAAATCATGGAAGTGCAGCGTTCACGCATCCGCAAATTCGGCTTCAACTTTCTGCAGCTTAGCGAACATGCCTACGTACACAGTCTGCCGGGCGGATTGGCACCCCTAGCCGGCAGCATTTCGCAGCCACCGTTGTCGGTTCCGTTCTCGGGAACGGCTTCCGGCGGGGTCAGCACACCAGGTTTCAATAATAGCACGATGACTTTTGGCATCGCCGGCGGCGGCAATTATTTTAACGGCTTCCTGGAGGCTTTGAAGCAGGAGCGTTTACTCAAAGTCCTGGCAGAACCGAACTTGGTGACGGTGAATGGCCGTCAGGCCGATTTCCTCAGCGGGGGGTCATTTCCTGTACCAGTCCCCCAGTCGTTGGGAACTGTCACCATTCAATGGAAGGATTTTGGCGTCAAACTCTCATTCGTGCCCTATGTTTTAGGTGCAGGAAGATTGCGGCTGGATGTCCAGCCGGAAGTCAGCGATCAAGATCCGTCGACGGGGGTGACCTTAAACGGCACCACCGTGAACGGTTTGAGTACCCGCAGAGTGGAAACGCAAGTTGAAATGAATTTCGGACAAACGCTGATGATCGCGGGTTTGCTGAATACGCGGACCCGGACGGCGGCGGACAAAGTCCCATTTTTTGGTGATCTGCCGTGGATTGGTGCCGCATTCCGGCGGATCAACGAAGACAACTCAGAAACAGAATTGCTGGTGATGGTCACCCCGGACCTGGTGGCCCCGCTGGATGCCGAACAGGTTCCCACGGACTACCCGGGATCGTCCACCACACAACCGACGGACCACGAACTCTTTATTAACGGTCAGATCGAAGTCCCCAACTACGGAGAATATTGTCCCGATTGCCCGGTTCCCGGCGCTGGAAGTTATCCAGGAGTCGTGTCGGTAACACCGTCGCCAGAACCCAATATGCCAGTTGGTCAACCTTACGAAGTCAATTCGAATCCAGACAGTCAGCCAGCAGTTCCCCCGCCACCGGCTCCGGGTGACACCCAGAGTCGCGTTCAGCCAGGAACTGGTGAAGCACGAACCCGGATCTCCACTCGACCTGGATATCTGACGAATCGTGCTGCCCCCGGATCGAATTCAGCCAACAATCGTGTCCAACAGGCCGGAGTCAGTAACACCACCCAGTTAGATTCACAGATCCAACAGAGCGGCTATTCCGCTCCCCAGACACAAACCAAATCCCGGACCACGGCGGCACCCAAGAAACGCCAGACGCGGCCCGGAATGATCGCCCCTTAGGAGGCTGATTGATCGGAGGCAAGGAGGCCCGCGAGAATTGACCGTTGAACGCGCGGACTGACACGCGAGCCCCAAGATTTGAGACAGTACACCATGAATGCAGTAGTTCGCCTGGCCATCGTTGATCCGAAGGACAGCTCTCGGACTGCCATCAAGAACCTCTTGATGGGCCTGGACACGATGTGGCTGGAAGCCGAGTGTTCGCGCTACGACTTCTTCTCCGACGTCGTGGCCCAGACGCAGCCCGATATTGCCCTGATTTCGCTAGACGCCGACCCCGCCAAGGCCCTGGCCCTGGTCGGTAAGGTCACGCAAGATTTGCCCAACACCAGCGTCCTCGTGGTCAGCAGTTCTCAAGAAGGCAGTCTGATTCTGCAGGCCATGCGTCAGGGAGCGAAAGAGTTCCTGGCGAGTCCGTTGCGTCTGGAGGATTTTCTGGGAGCAATCGAACGCATACAGCAACAGCGCGGTGGCCGGAACGACGTGCAGGTGCGTTCCAGTCGCGTGATCACGGTGGCCGGTGCTTCCGGCGGCGTGGGTTGCACTTCGCTGGCGATCAATCTGGCCTGTATTCTTGCTCGGAATGAACGGAACAGCGTCGCGATCATCGATCTCGACTTTGCCCTCGGCGACGCAGATGTCTGGCTGGATATCATCCCAGTCTACACGATTCAAGATGTCGCCGAGAACATCAGCCGGCTGGACTATGCGTTGCTGAAACGCTCATTGACCAAGCATGCCTGTGGGGCATTCCTGTTGCCGCGACCCGTGCAGTTGGACGATCACACCTACATGGCGCCCGATCAATTGAAACGCGTGATTGCCCTGCTGAAGGCGACGTTTACTCACCTGGTGATCGATATCAGTAAGTCTTACGGCCCGCTGGATCTGACCGCTTTGGAGATGTCCGACGTGGCACTGCTGGTCACGCAACTGGACTTGCCCTGCCTGCGGAACGTCGTCCGGCTGATGCAGTACTTTGAACAACGCGAAGGGCTGTCGGAAAAGACCAAGGTGGTGGTAAATCGCCAGGGACTCGAAGATGCTCAGATCAGTATGAGCAAGGCACTGGAAACGATTGGCCGCGAGATCTCCTGGACGATTCCCAACGACTACGCGACGATGGTGGAAGCCCGTAACAACGGAATTCCGCTGATGGACCAGGCACCGCGCGCCAAGATTACCCGCGCGATGGAAGCGGTGGCGGCCGCCGTGGGCGATGCCTCGATCGCCCGCGTCGAGATTGATGAAAAAGAGAAGAAAGTCAAACGCGGCCTGTTCAGCTTCCTGGGAAGCAGCAAGTAGCAAACCGCAGTGGGAGTCCGGGGGGGCACTTTACGGGCCCGGCTTATGTCACTCATAAGCCGGGCCTGTGTTTCATCGTGGGATAGGTTAAAACAACGGCGGACGACCGAGCTTCCGGCGCAAAACGGCCCACTGGCCCGCGTGCATCAGCCAATGACCGCCGAGCAACAGGAAGGCATCGCCCACCGTCGGAGCGTAATCTTTCATCGAGTCTGGAGCGGGCTTGTCGAGATCCGCGTCGGTTTGTTTCGCCAGGGCGACGGCGGCTGCCGCACGTTGTTCGGCGAACAACCGCAAATACTCGGATTTACTGAGAAAATCACCAGGTTTATCGCTGGTCGCCGTTTCCTTGGAATGCTGTTCGGCAAACCCGACAGGCAATGCGGGCATGGAACCCGGGCAGACGCCGTCGATGATCTGGTGGTCAGATTGAACAAGGTGGCCCAGTTGCCAGGCAATGTGGTTAATCCCGGGAACCGACCGCACGAGCAGTTCGGCGTCGGTGAGATCCCCCAGGTACATGTTGGTGACCATTTCGGCAGTCTGCCAACTGGCGCGAATGGCGGCTCGAGAATCCATGATGTTATCCTTAAGTTTGACCGACAGAGGCGAATTGCACGCCGGTGCGCCGGACAGGCCACCGCGGCAATTCTTTCCAGATTGACCGTTCGCTGCTATGCTCCTGCTTGTGATTCGACTTTTCAAGTCCGCCGTGGACGGACCGCAGCCAGTTTGTAGTTGTCGCGCGCGAACTGAACGCGGGCCGCGCGGCCCATTGTCTCATTGCTGACCGTGCCTGGTTTATCAATATGCCGAAATCGACAATCAAACCCGTAGGAATTGATCTGGGAACGACCTTCTCGGTCATTGCACATCTGGATGCCGCGGGGCGTCCGGTCACCATCATGAATGCGGAAGGTGATGCCATTACCCCCAGCGTCCTGTTCTTCGATGGCGACCTGGTCATTGTCGGAAAAGAAGCGGTCAAAGCCGCCGTGCATGAGCCGCAACATTCCGTGGCATTCATGAAGCGCGAAATGGGAAGTTCCACCTTCTCGCGGCTCGTTAACGGCAAGAAGGTTCCGCCCGAAGTCCTGCAATCCTACGTCCTGAAGAAACTCAAAGCGGATGCGGAATTGAAGCTGGGTCAGATCAAGCCGGCCGTGATTACCGTCCCCGCCTTTTTTGACGATCCCCGCCGCAAGGGGACACTGGATGCCGGCAAAATCGCTGGACTCGACGTGCTGAACGTCATCAACGAACCCACGGCAGCGGCCATCGCCTTCGGAGTGCAGGAGGGATTCCTCAACGAAAAAGGGGAGTCGAAACGGACCGAACGCGTGCTGGTCTATGATCTGGGAGGGGGCACGTTTGACGTCACCCTGATGGAAATCGACGGCAAGAGCTATCGCGCCATCGCGACCGACGGTGATGTCTACCTGGGCGGAACTGATTGGGATCATCGCATTGTCGATGTCGCGGCCGATGCCTTTATGAAGAAGTTCGGCGGGAAGGATCCTCGGAAAGATCCCTCCGCCATGACGCGCTGGCTGCACGAGGCCGAAGATGTGAAGCGTGCCCTGTCGGCCCGGGAACAGACCAACTACACCTGCGACTTCAACGACAAGAAGCTGCGCGTCCCCATTGCTCGCGCCCAGTTCGAAGAGCTGACGGCCGACTTGCTGGAACGGACACGGTTCACGGTTTCGAGCCTCATCAGCGAGGCGGGTCTGGGGTGGGACAAGATCACGCGGTTGTTGCTCGTCGGCGGTTCGACCCGGATGCCGATGGTTCAAAACATGCTGAAAGAAGAAACGGGACGAACGCCCGATCGATCCCTCTCGGCCGACGAAGCGGTGGCTCACGGTGCTGCCATTTACGCGGGATTGCTGATGGCCGCCGGACAGGGGCAGACCCCCAATGTCAGCGTCCGCAACGTCAATTCACACACGCTGGGCGTGTTGGGAATTGAGAAGCAAACCGGTCGCCCGTTCAATCAGATCGTCATCCAGAAGAACACGCCACTGCCAGTGACCAAGGTCAGCCGTTTTCAAACAGCCAAGACGGGCCAGCGGAACGTGGTCGCCAACATTATTGAAGGGGGCGACAGCAGCGGCGGTAATGCGACTCAAATCGGCCGGTGCGTCATTCAAGACCTGCCCCCGAATCTGCCGGCTGGAACCCCTGTCGATGTTGCGTTCACCTACAGTGATGACGGTCGATTGACGGTCAAAGCAAAATTGCCCACGCAGGGAAAAATGGCCGTTCTGGTGGTGGAAAGAGCGAGCGGCCTCAGCGAGCAGCAAGTCAAAAAGTGGGGCGACGTCGTCGCCAAGCCGAAAGGCCCTCTGGAATTGAACGAGGATTAATCCCAGAAGATCAAGTCGCAAAATACCCACATTCACGCAGGGTCATCACACTATCCGCGACGCGTTGCTGGTAGACCGCCAGTGGCAGATCGTGTTCGCCTTCAATGCCATCTACATGGATCGACAGCGGCGCCGGGAATGCCATATCCCGCATGATCTGGAAGACCCGCATGAAATCGACGGCGCCGCCGTATCCCAGTGCGGGAAAATACCAGTAGTCGAACTCGCCGATGGAATCGCTGAGATTCAAATGCCGCAGGTAGGGAGCGACCTTCAACAAGGCGATTTCCAGGACCGGTTCTTCGTTGTAGTAGAACAACGCGCCGGTATCGAAGTTCAGCCAGATCTGCGGATGCTGCAGTTCCCGCAGCAGTTCCAGCATCCCGCGATGGTTGCGACACACGCCGGGCTGCATGTCGAGGCAATAGGTCAATCCCAATGACTGGGCGTGGTCCCCGAGTTGTTGCAGAGCGTCGATCAAGCCACCACGCTGCGCGGACGATTCCAGTTCGCCCCCATTTCCGATCACCAGTTTCACCCCCAATTGAGCGGCAATCTCCATCTTCCGCTTGAGCACTTGTCTCGCCGATTTGAACAGCGGATTGCCGGTATCGATCTGGCAGGCGCTCAACCGCACGCCGTGATCTTTCAAAAACTGCGTCACCCGCTGGACATCTTTTTCTGACGCCGTGGAGGTGATCAGCGGCTCCTCGCCGTAGCGCGTGGGCTGGCCCTGGGTCAGGATCGGCAATTCCAGGTACTGCAAACCAATTTGCCGCAAATGAGGGATCGCAGCCTGGGCACCGAACGGTCCATACGATGAAGCGGAACAGGCGATAATAGCAGGCATGTCTGGCAGTCGTCCGAGAAGTTCAGAATCAAACGGGTCTTGGTCATGTCTTCTGCGGACGATTTCCAAGGTCGTTTAGATTCTGCCGATTTCCACCTCGCGGGTCAAATCGACAATGCCCAAAGTCAGTGGGATAGGCTTCCAGCCTGCCGTCTTAGCCAACCGACTGCAGCGCAGCACTCTTGGATTCAATACTTGCCAGCAATTCCGTCCACGATTTGACAAACGATTTGGCGCCTTCGTCCTGCAACTGCTTAGCCAGGGCGTCGATATCGATACCTGCCTGAGCGAACTTGTTCAGAATCTCTTCACAGTCGCTGTTGTCGAGCGACACGAGGGCGCTGCGATCGCCGTGGTCCGCGTAGGCCTTCAGCGTGCCTTCCGGCATGGTGTTGATCGTATCCGGAGCTGCCAATGAGGTGACATACAGCACATCGGAGGCTTTGGGATCTTTCGAACCGGTACTGGCCCATAACAACCGCTGGGGCTGACCGCCGACCTGCTTGATCTGCTGCAGTCGCGACGAAGCCAGCATGCCGACATAGGCCTTATGGGTCCGCTTGGCGATTGCAATTCCCAATTGGCCGCGGAGTGCTTCGGGGACCTTATTGGCCACCGCAACATCCCAGCGGCTGATGAATAACGAGGCGACGCTTCGCACGTCGGCCGGCAAGCCTGCCGCGATACGCCGTTCAATGCCTCGCAGATAGGCCTCCGCCGCAGCCAGGTACTGCTCACGTGAGAAGAGCAACGTCACATTGATGGGGATCCCTGCAAAAATCGAGTCTTCAATCGCCGGCAGCCCCTCCGGCGTACCGGGAATCTTGATGAACAGATTGGGCCGATTGGCCCGTACATGCAGATCCTTCGCAGCCGCCACGGTTCCGGCGGTATCGTGAGCCAGCAAAGGCGAGACTTCCAGCGAGACCCAGCCGTCCATTCCCTTCGTCTGGTTGTAAATCGGTCGAAACTGGTCGGCTGCCCGTCGCAAGTCTTCAATCGCCAGATCGAAGAAGAGATCCTCGCCCGACTTGCCCGCCTTTACCTTCTGAGAAATGGAGTCATCGTAATCGGCGCTGTCTTTGATCGCCTTGGCAAAGATAGAGGGATTCGAAGTCAGGCCGGTGACCGAGAGGTCCTTGATGTATCGTTCAAGAGTGCCACTGTTCAACAGGCTGCGGCTGATGTCATCGAGCCAGAGACTCTGCCCCAGATCGTGCAGTTGTTGTGTCGCTTTCATGATCTACCTTCTTCATTGGCGTTGCCTGCGGCGAGAAGGGCGGCCCCAGTCGGAACCGACTGGCCCTGAAAAGGACATTGTCAGGTTTACTGACGGTGTACTCCCAATTGTACAGACAATTTCATTTTAGCAACTGAACAAAATTGAGTCCAAACTGGTCAATTCACAGACACCCGCCTTTTGGGTGAGCAACTTCGGCTGCGTGATCGCGGATTTTCTTCGCCGCGGTGACGATCTGCTGCAGTTCGGCAGGTGATTCGGTCAGCAAAATGGGATGGTGTAGCGTCAGCACTTGCTCATCGGCGCGATCGGCTTCGCGCAGCAGACTGGCCGTTCGGAAGCGACGAGCCGAATGGATCCGGTGCAGGCTGCGAAAACCGGCGTCCAAGGCGATCCCCTCGGCACGCATCGCCTGTGCGAACCGGTCGCGAGTCAACCCGTCCCACAGCGCTGTCTCAAACTGCAGTCCGAATTTGTAGTATCCCGGTTGCGAATCGGTCAGCGACTCCGTCAACGGATGCAGGCCCGTTATCGTCAACAACAAGTCCCGCAGTTGTCTGGCATTCGTTGCACGGATGGCATTGCGTCGTTCCAGCGCGTCCAGTTGAGGCAGCAGGACTGCGGCTTGCAGTTCAGACAAGGGGTACGATTCATTTCCTCGGTGTGCATACAGATGGACGCGCTGGGCAATGTCTGCGCGGTTCGTATACAGCAAACCGCCGCGGCCCGCCGTCAACAGCTTGGAGCCCCCAAAACTCCACACACCCACATCACCCCACGTCCCGGCCGGCCGGCCGCCGACGATGGCCCCCGGCATCTGGCAGGCATCTTCAATCACCGGCAACTCGTGTTCTCGAGCAAACTCCATCACGGCCGGCATCGCCACCATGCCACCGTGCAGGTGCGAAACCAGGATCGCCTTGGTCCGCGCCGTGACCGCAGCCGTGAGATCTGCCGCGTCGAGTTGCCAGTCACGCTCGCCAATGTCGACCAGCACCGGCACCGCACCGATTGTGAGGATGTTTTGAAAATTCCCCTTGAAATCGTAGGCCGACAGCAGGACCTCATCCCCCGGGCCGACTTTCAGACCCCGCAGTGCCAACTCGATGGCGACGGTCCCGCTGGCACACGGGATAACGTACTCCACTGCCAGCATTCCCGACACTCGGTCGCATAGGCGTTGGACATAACCGCCGTGATAAAGCCCCCAATCCCCCGATTCCCAGGCCGATTTGAGAATTTCCAGCACAGCGTCGTCTCGCGGTGGCCAACCCGGCGGACCCTCGGGACGCACCGCCAGCCCCCCCAGAATGGCTGGGCGAGACGGATCGGAAGTGGGGGAGTTGTCGGTTGTCAGTTGTCGGTTCTCAGTTGGGGTAGTTCGAGTTTTGAATCATCCATGGACGGACTTGAACGAGCAAGGCTCCGTACTTTCCATTCAGACTACTGACAACTGAGAACCGACAACTACACAAATGCGGATTGTGAAGGCCTGGAGCTGACAATTGAGGTCGAAAGCAGACATCCCGCTTCCCCTAGATTGCAATTCCCACGAGTGCCGAT